>JALZKQ010000098.1 GCA_030859165.1 Actinomycetota bacterium | reverse complement strand
CGTCGGGCAGCACGTCGTCCCAGGCGGCGAGCATGGCGCCGCGCATCTGCATCATCCCCAGCGGCCGGGCCAGGAAGTGCAGGTGGAAGTGTTCGCTGCCGTCGCCCCACCGGGAGAAGTGCGTGCGACCCACGCCGGGTATGCGCGACACCGCCATCGCCACGCGCCGGATGACCGGTCCCATCGACGCCTCCACCTCTGGCGTCATGTGCAGCGTCATGTGCTCCTTGGGGGACAGCCCGGCGAGCATGGGGATGCCGATCCGGCCGAAACCGGCACGCACGTTCCAGTGCTGGTCGCGCCAGATCACGTTCCGGCCGGGCTCTGTGCAGTAGAAGCAGTCACTGCCGCCGGGCTCGCCTGCCCGGGGTGGCTCCGGCACCACCGGTTCGTCCAGTGGCACGACGCGGACATCCCCGTCGAAGGGAAAGAACGGTCCGCCGAGCAGTGGCTCCGCGCTGACGCGTCGTCCGTACGGGAGGCGAGCGTGGAACAGCGAGTGCGACGTGGGATCCATGTCACCCACGCTGCCGTCCTGCAGGTCACGTGTCGAGCGGGCGGGCGCCGGTGGCGTCGCTCGAGTGCCGCACCTGCGGTCACCGGAGGCACGGAGGCCACCCGCCTTCTTCGGTACTGTCCGGTCAGGCGGAGCGCACGTCCGTTCTGCTTGTTGTCAGAGCCGCGGGAGGACCACCGCATACTGACTGGGTGATCGCTGCTGACTGGTTCCTGCTTGGCGCTCCCTGGGACTGTTCCGGCTCCGGCCGCGGTGAGCACGCGGCACCGAATGCTCTGCGCGCGGCGGGGCTGGCTGCCCTGGTGGATCGGGATCTGGGTGACGCCAGCTGTGTGATCGACAGCGCCCAGCGCGATCACGACACCGGCGTACTGGCCGTGCGCGAGACCGTGCGGGCGGCTCACGCGCTGGCCGACGCACTGGGCAGGGCGCTGCGGGACCTGCCCGCACGGCGGCCCCTGGTCGTCGGCGTGGACTGCAGCATCCTGCTCGGAATCTTCCCGGCACTGCGCCGGCACGTCGGCCGCGTGGGCCTGTGGTTCCTCGACGGGCACCCGGACTATCTCGACGGGGCGACGTCGGACACCGGCGAGACGGCCGACATGGATCTCGCCGTGCTCACGGGGGACGGCGCCGCGCCATTGGTCACACTGGCCGGCGCGCCACCGATGGTCCCGGCGAGCGACGTGGTCCTCCTCGGTCATCGCACCGGCGACCTGGATGCAGGCGCCTCCGCAGACCTCGCTCGGCTGCCAGCTCAGCTGCGCCGAATCGATGCCGCGACGGTGGTGGATGACCCGGCGGCAGCAGGCCAGCTCGCCGCCTCCTGGTTGGCGGGCATCAGTCACCGGGTATGGCTGCACCTGGACCTGGACGTGCTGGACCCGAAGTCGCTGCCGGCGGTGACGTACCCGCAGCCGAACGGCCTCGACTGGGACCAGTTCGCGGCTGTGATCGAGCCACTGGCGCGGTCACCGCTTCTGCTCGGGGTGAGCGTCACCGACTTCCGGCCCGACTTGGATCCCGACGGTGAACTAGCGGCGCGAATCGTTGACCTCCTCGAGCGCACTCTCCCGTGACGAGATACTGGGGTCACCTGTCGTGGACACCCTGACGGCACTGTTCCTCGTGGTCGCCGGCGTCGCGGTGGGCGTCGCGGCAGGTTTGCTGCTGCGCCGTCGCAGTGGTGGGCACCCCGGTGACCGGGCGACCTTCCACACGCTGCACACCGCGTCGCTGGCGTCGGGCCCGCTGCGGCTCGGGCTGACGCAGGCGAGCGCGGAGCGGGCGGTGCGGCACCTGCGCAGCCTGCTCGGTGCCCCAGCGCTGGCGATCACCGACACAGCCGGCGTGCTGGCGTGGGACGGCGCCGGGTCGCACCACCGCGAGCGCACGATGGAGCTCGCGACCCCGGCGATCGAGGGTGGCACCACCGAGGTGCACCGATCGCCTGCCGTTCGCTGCGACCGGGTCGACTGCCCGCTGCAAGCCGCCGTCACCGTGCCTCTCGCCGTGGACGACCTGATCGTCGGAGCGCTGGTCGTGCTCGCACCCACCCCCTCGGCCGCGCTGGTCCGTACCGCCACCGAGGTCGCGCGCTGGGTCTCCAACCAGCTCGAGCTCGCCGAGCTCGACAAGTCGCGCACGGCACTGGTGGAGGCCGAGGTTCGGGCGCTGCGGGCCCAGATCTCGCCGCACTTCGTCTACAACTCCCTGTCGGCCATCGCCTCCTTCGTGCGTACGGATCCCGAACGTGCCCGGGAGCTGCTGGTGGAGTTCGCCGACTTCACCCGCTACTCCTTCCGCCGGCACGGCGAGTTCACGACGCTGGCCGAGGAGCTGCGCTCGATCGAGCGCTACCTCGTGCTGGAGAAGGCGCGCTTCGGCGAGCGGCTGGAGGTGACCCTGCGGGTCGCACCGGAGGTGCTCAGCGTCAAGCTGCCGTTCCTGTCCGTGCAGCCGCTGGTCGAGAATGCGGTGCGGCACGGCATCGAGAACAAGGTCGGCCCCGGCCGGATCACGATCCTCGCCGAGGACGTCGGCGCGGAGGCGCTCATCACCATCGAGGACGACGGGCTGGGCGAGGATCCCGAGCGGGTGCGCCGGGCCCTGGCGGGCGACGTGTCGACCGACTCGATCGGCATGGGCAACGTGGACGAGCGACTGCGAGCGGTTTTCGGCGACACGTACGGACTGGTCGTCGAGACCGCTCAGGGCGCCGGCACCAAGGTGACCATCCGGGTGCCGAAGTACGCGGCCGGTACCTGATCGCTGGACGCCCCGGCGGCGGGCGGTCGCGGCGACTACGCTCGCAGATCATGGCGCAGCCGCTGCAGGTCCTCGTGGTCGACGACGAGGCGCCAGTGCTCGACGAGCTGGCCTTCCTGCTCGCGCGCGACCCCCGAGTCGGAACGGTCCGCACGGCCGGCTCGGGCACCGAGGCCCTGCAGTTGCTGGAGGCCGAGGCGTACGACGCCGTCTTCCTCGACATTGCGATGCCGGGTCTGTCGGGGCTGTCGGTCGCGCGGGTCCTGGCACGCTTTCGGGAACCGCCGCAGGTGGTCTTCGTCACCGCGCACGACGACCACGCCGTCGACGCGTTCGAGCTCGAGGCGTCGGACTACCTGCTCAAGCCCGTCCGCGAGGATCGCCTGGCCGAAGCGGTGCGCCGGGTCGTCGACCACGCTGGAGAGGCCCCCGCCGCCGAGGACGACGAGACCATCTCGGTCGAGCTCGGCGGCATCACCCGCTTCGTGCTGCGCTCGGACGTGCGCTTCGTGGAGGCCCAAGGCGACTACGCGCGGCTGCACACCGGCGACGGCGACCACCTCATCCGGGTGCCGCTGAGCACCCTCGAACAGCGCTGGGTCGACGCCGGCTTCGTCCGCATCCACCGCAGCCTGCTGGTCTCCACGGCGCACGTCACCGAGGTCCGCAACGACGCCGGACGGTGCACGGTCGTCGTGGACGTCAGCGCCGGCACGACCGAGCTGCAGGTGGCCCGTCGGCACACGCGCGAGCTGCGCGACCTGCTCGTACGCCGGCAACGCCCCGGTGCGCGGTCAGGATGAACCGACCCGACACCGGCCGGTCGGTACGCGTGCGGGTCACCAGTCCCCGGACCAACGCCGCGCGCACGCGTACCGTCCCCGTCGTCGCGGAGATCGACGCGCAGAGCACCGTGGGCGAGGTCTACATGCGCTCGCTGGTCCGCAGCCAGCTGCGGTTGGCCCTCGTGGTGATCGCGGTCGTCGCCGGCAGCCTGCTCTGCCTGCCGCTGCTGTTCGCCCTGGCGCCGGACGTCGCGGAGCGCCCGGTCGCCGGTATACCGCTGGCCTGGCTCCTGCTGGGTCTGAGCGTGTACCCCGTCCTGGTCGCCGCTGCGTGGTGGTACGTCCGCGCCGCGGAGCGGGCCGAGGCCGAGTTCTCCGACCTGGTCGCCGATCCTCCCGGCCCGCAACCGGCACCCATGAGGAGAAATCCCCGCACGATGAGACAGCGCTGAGGGGTCGATGAGCCCGGTCTACGGATGGGTCGCCGTCGGCCTGGTCGCCACCGTGACACTGACGATCGGCGCGCTGGGCCTGCGGTTGTCCCGCACCACGTCCGACTTCTACGTGGCCTCGCGCTCGGTCGGACCGGCCTGGAACGCCTCGGCCATCGGGGGGGAATATCTCTCGGCCGCATCCTTCCTGGGAGCCGCCGGGCTGATCCTCACCTTCGGCGCCGAGATGTTGTGGTTCCCGGTCGGCTGGACAGTCGGCTACCTGTTCCTGCTGGTGCTCGTCGCCGCTCCGCTGCGTCGCTCCGGCGCGTACACGATCCCGGACTTCGCCGAGACGCGGCTGGAGTCGCGCACCGCCCGTCGCGTCGCCACGGTCTTCGTCGTGCTCATCGGCTGGCTGTACCTGCTGCCACAGTTCCACGGTGCCGGACTCACCCTCGCCACGGTGACCGGGGCCCCCCGCTGGGTGGGCGAGGTGATGGTCGGAGCCGTCGTGGCGAGCAGCGTGATGTTCGGCGGCATGCGCAGCATCACCTTCGTGCAGGCGTTCCAGTACTGGCTCAAGCTGACCGCACTGCTGGTACCAATCGTCTTCTGCCTGCTCACCTGGCGCGGCGCGGGGACCCCGGTCCCCGACGGCACGTGGACCGTACCGCTGGTGGAGCCCGACGAGCACGAGCTCTACCGGACGTACTCGTTGATCGTCGCCACGTTCCTCGGCACGATGGGGCTGCCACACGTCCTGGTGCGCTTCTACACCAACCCGGACGGGCGCGCGGCGCGGCGTACGACGCTCATCGTGCTGGGGCTGCTCGGGATGTTCTACCTGCTGCCAGGCATCTACGGCTTCCTGGGCCGCGTGTACGCCACCGACCTGGCCACCGATGGTCGCACTGACGCGCTGGTCCTCGAGCTGCCGGGACGCATCATCGGCGGCACCGGCGGCGACCTGCTCGGCGCACTGGTGGCCGCGGGCGCGTTCGCGGCGTTCCTGTCGACGAGCTCCGGCCTGACGGTGTCGGTGGCCGGCGTCATCAACCAGGACCTGCTGGGCCGATTGGTGCCACCCGTGGCCGGCTTCCGGATCGCCTCCTTCGTGGCGGTGCTGGTGCCGCTCAGCCTAGCGCTGCTGACCCAGCGGCTCTCGGTGGCGACGTCGGTGTCGTTGGCCTTCGCGGTCGCGGCGTCTACGTTCTGCCCGTTGCTTGTACTCGGGATCTGGTGGCCGCGGCTGACCGACGCCGGGGCGATCGCGGGTGCCTGCGCCGGCGGGGCCGCCTCCGGGATGGCGGTGGTGGCGACCATGCTGGACAACGACCGCTCCGGCTGGCTCGGGGCGCTGCTGAGCCAGCCGGCAGCCTGGACGGTGCCGATCGGGTTCGCCGTGATGGTCGCGGGCTCGCTGCTGACTCCGCGCCGCGTCGCGCCCAACGTGTCCCGCACCATGGTCCGGCTGCACACCCCCGAGGGCCTCGACGTCGACCGCGGCAGCTGGCGTCCGCGCGGCTCCTGAGCAACGCCCTGTGCCGGCTCCCGCTCGTCGTCACAGACCGACCGCTCGTCGTGACGCAGGTCACCGTACGTCGAGCCGCCTCCCGCGGCCGGCGAGCGCGCCGCGCGGCTGCACTCTCCGCAGCCCGGCCTCCCTTACTGTGACGACGAGCACGTGACGCTCATCACGCACGCCCGACCAGAAGGGACCGAGCCGATGGCGGAGAAGATCTCGACGGCCCAGCACGAGGCCTACCAACGCATCAGCAAGAGCGACGACTTCGCCGAGCTGAAGAAGAACTACATCAGGTTCGCCTTCCCGATGACCGTGGCCTTCATGGTCTGGTACCTCCTGTTCGTCGTCATGTCGAACTGGACCCCGGGCTTCATGTCCACCCAGCTGTTCGGCAACATCAACGTCGCGCTGGTGTTCGGCCTGCTGCAGTTCCTGACGACGTTCGGTATCGCCTTCCTCTACTCCCGGCACGCCGCCGCGAAGCTCGACCCGATCGCGGCCCGCCTGCAGGCCCAGTACGATGAGGAGGACGCGCGATGAGTCAGGCCCCGATCGATCAGGCCCCGATCAATCAGGCATTGTCCGAGAACGGATCGCAGTACCTGACCAGCGGCCTGTTCCTCGCGGTCGTCGCGGTGACGATCGCCATCACTGTCTGGGCCAGCCGCAACACCCAGGGGGCGGCCGACTACTACGCCGCCGGGCGCAACATCTCCGGCTTCCAGAACGGCTTGGCGATCTCCGGCGACTACATGAGCGCCGCGTCGTTCCTGGGCATCTCCGGTGCCATCGCGCTCTACGGGTACGACGGCTTCCTGTACTCCATCGGCTTCCTCGTGGCCTGGCTGGTGGCGTTGCTGCTGGTCGCCGAGCTGCTGCGCAACTCAGGCCGCTACACGATGGCCGACCAGCTCGCGTACCGGATGAGACAACGCCCTGTCCGGCAGGCCGCGGCGCTGTCGACCGTCACGGTGTCGATCTTCTACCTGCTCGCCCAGATGGTGGGAGCGGGCACGCTGGTGGCCCTGCTGCTCGGGGTGGACAGTGCGTCCCTGAAGAACCTCACGATCGTCGCAGTCGGCCTGCTGATGATCATCTACGTCGTGTTCGGCGGGATGAAGGGCACAACCTGGGTGCAGATCGTCAAAGCCGTGCTGCTCATGAGCGGCACCGTGCTGATCACGGTGATGGTGCTGGCGCAGTTCAGCTTCAACCTCTCCGAGCTGCTCGGCACCGCGGCGACCGAGTCCGGCGAAGGCGACGCCTTCCTGAGCCCGGGCCTGCAGTACGGCACGGACCTGACCTCCAAGCTGGACTTCCTGTCCCTGGGCATCGCCCTGGTGCTGGGCACCGCCGGGCTGCCGCACATCCTGATCCGCTTCTACACCGTCCCGACCTCGCAGGATGCGCGCACGTCCGTGCTGTGGGCGATCACGCTGATCGGCCTGTTCTACCTGATGACGCTGGTACTGGGCTTCGGGGCCGCGGCACTGGTGGACACCGGTGCGGACAGTGAGATCGCGACCAGCCAGGGCAACCTGGCCTCGCCGTTGCTGGCCGAAGCGGTCGGTGGTGGGGCGGGGACGACCGGAGGAGCCATCCTGTTGGCGCTGATCTCGGCCGTGGCCTTCGCCACGATCCTCGCGGTCGTTGCCGGTCTGACCCTGACCTCGGCGTCGTCGGTGGCCCACGACCTGTACGCCACGGTGTGGAAGAAGGGTCAGGCCAGCGAGAAGGACGAGGTACGGGTGGCCCGCATCGCGGCGTTCGTCATCGGCGGCATCGCCATCGCCCTGGCCATCCCGGCGCAGAGCCTCAACATCGCGTTCCTGGTAGCGCTGGCGTTCGCGGTGGCGGCCTCGGCCAACCTGCCGTCGCTGCTCTACAACCTGTTCTGGCGCCGCTTCAACACCCGTGGGGCGACCTGGGCCATCTACGGCGGCCTCGTGATGTGCGTCGGTCTGGTGTTCTTCTCGCCGGTCGTCTCCGGCGGTGAGGACCCGATGTTCACCGGCGCGGACTGGTCGTGGTTCCCGCTGGCGAACCCGGGCATCATCTCGATCCCGTTCGGCTTCTTCATGGGGTGGCTGGGCACGGTTACCTCGAACGAGCCGGAGTCCGAGGAGCGCTACCCCGAGCTGGAGGTCCGGGCGCTCACCGGCGCAGGAGCCGAAGTGGCGGTCACGCACTGACCCTTGCGGATGAGCGAGGGGGTCCCCCGTGCCAATAGGTTGGGCACAGGGGACCCCCTCGCCAATCACGGACGGGCGGGGCGCGCCCGTCAGGCAGATCCCGTCAGGCAGATGATGAGAGACCACCAGCGAGGGAGATGACGTGTCCGAGTCCACCGAGGCATCCTTGTCGAACCTGTCCCGTGAGGAGCGCCGCTTCGAGCCTCCCGCCGACCTGGTGGCGCAGGCCAACGTCACCGAACAGGTGTACGCCGACGCGGACTCCGACCCCCTGGCGTTCTGGGAGTCCGCCGCCGAGCGCCTGTCGTGGAGCAAGCGCTGGGACCGCGTGCTCGACTGGGACGACCCGCCGTTCGCCAAGTGGTTCGTGGGAGGCGAGATCAACGCCTCGTACAACTGTGTGGACCGCCACGTCGAGGCAGGCAACGGCGACAAGGTCGCGTTCCACTGGGTGGGCGAGCCCGAGGACGACACCCGCACCATCACCTACGCCGACCTCAAGGACGAGGTCTGCCGGGCCGCCAACGCGCTGATCGACCTCGGGGTGAGCACCGGCGACCGGGTCGCGATCTACATGCCGATGATCCCCGAGACGGTCGTGTCGATGCTGGCCTGCGCCCGCATCGGGGCGATCCACACCGTGGTCTTCGGTGGCTTCTCAGCCGACGCGCTGGCCAGCCGGATCGACGACTGTGACGCCACGCTGGTCATCACCGCCGACGGTGGCTATCGGCGCGGCGCGCCCAGTGCCCTCAAACCGGCCGTCGACGACGCGGTCAGCCGGTCCCCCGGCATCCAGAACGTGCTCGTCGTACGGCGCACCGGTCAGGACGTCGCCTGGGGCGAGAAGGACGTGTGGTGGCACGACGTCGTGGACCAGGCGTCGTCGGAGCACACGCCGGACGGCTTCGACTCCGAGCACCCGCTGTACGTCATGTACACCTCCGGCACCACCGGCAAGCCCAAGGGGATCCTGCACACGACCGGCGGCTACCTCGTGCAGACGGCGTGGTCGCACTGGGCGGTCTTCGACCTCAAGCCCGAGACCGACGTCTTCTGGTGCTCCGCGGACATCGGCTGGGTGACCGGGCACTCCTACATCGTGTACGGCCCGCTCGCCAACGGGGCCACGTCCATCCTGTACGAGGGCACTCCCGACACTCCCCACCGCGGCCGGTGGTGGGAGATCGTCCAGGCGTACGGGGCGACGATCTTCTACACCGCTCCCACGGCGATCCGTGCGTGCATGAAGTGGGGCAACGACATCCCGGAGAGGTTCGACCTCTCCTCGCTGCGCCTGCTCGGCTCCGTCGGCGAGTCGATCAACCCCGAGGCGTACGTCTGGTACCGCGACAACATCGGCGGCGGCACCGCTCCGGTCATGGACACCTGGTGGCAGACCGAGACCGGCGCCCACATGATCTCCCCGCTGCCCGGTGTCACCGCAGGCAAGCCTGGTTCGGCGATGCGAGGCCTGCCCGGCATCGAGGTCGACGTCGTCGACGACACCGGAACCTCGGTGCCCGACGGCTCCGGCGGCTACCTGGTCGTCCGTGAGCCGTGGCCGGCGATGCTGCGCACCCTATGGGGCGATGACCAGCGCTACCGGGACACCTACTGGTCGCGCTTCCCGGGCATGTACTTCGCCGGCGACGGGGCCAAGAAGGACGAGGACGGTGACATCTGGCTGCTCGGCCGCGTCGACGACGTGATGAACGTGTCGGGCCACCGGATGTCCACGACCGAGATCGAGTCGGCGCTGGTATCGCATCCCAAGGTCGCCGAAGCGGCGGTCGTGGGAGCCAACGACGAAGCCACCGGCCAGGCCGTGGTGGCGTTCGTGATCCTGCGCGAGAACGCCGGCGACGGCGGCCCCGACGTGGTGGCCGAGCTGCGCCAGCACGTCGCCAAGCAGATCGGCACGATCGCCAAGCCGAAGTCGATCATGGTCGTGCCGGAACTGCCCAAGACCCGCTCGGGCAAGATAATGCGCCGCCTGCTGCGCGACGTGGCCGAGCACCGCGAGGTCGGTGACGCCACCACGCTGGCGGACACGACCGTGATGGACCAGATCAAGAGCGGCCTGAGCAGCGGCAAGGCCGACGAGGACTGAGCGGGCCGTGCTGGAGGCCCTGCTGAGCACGGTGCACCTGGGCCTGCTCGCCGGATGGGTGGGCGCGATGACGTACTCCCTGGTCAACGTCCAACCCACGCTCGCCGCGTTCTTCGAGGGCGGCGACGACGAGGCTCACGAGCAGCTGTTGGCGCGCCTCGCGCACGGCAACCGCTGGCGGGTCGTCGCGCTCGTCGCCGCGATCACGGCCAGTGGAGCCGCGCTGTGGGTCGTCCAGTCGTACGACCGGAGCACCGTCCGGGCCGCGCAGCTGCTGCTGCTCGCCACGGCTGGAGGAGTCTTCTGGTACGTGTCCTGGCGGCACTGGCCCCGGCGTGTGTTCGCGCTGCCCGCCGAGCGGCCGGGCATGCGCCGGCGGCTCCGGCTGCTCGCGACTGCCATGACCGCCCTCGCCGCAGCCACGTTCGTGCTCGGCGTCGTCGCCTCCGGCTGAGCCGGCCCCTGGTCAGTCGAGCGTCCCGGACTGCCGACATGCCGGCCGCCGAGCTCGCCCGGTAAACTTCCTCCCGGTGTGCCGGGAAGACTGGTCGGCGATGCCCTGACCGACCCCGAGCGCGGAGCAGCATGTCGAACACGATCCCGAGCATGACCGGCGCCACCCGACTTGGTGAGGCGCTGCGCAACGACATCGTCGGCGGTTTCATCCTCCTCGTCGCCGCGGTGATCGCCGTCGTGTGGGCCAATACCCCCGCCGCGGAGACGTACGAAGCGCTACGAGCAGTGCGGATCGGCCCACTGGACGTAGAACACTGGGCGGCCGACGGCGCGCTGGCGGTCTTCTTCTTCGTCGCGGGCCTGGAGCTCAAGCAGGAGCTGACCACCGGCAGCCTGAGTCGTCCTGCCGACGCCCTGGTCCCCACGGTCGCCGCGCTGGCAGGCATGGTCGTGCCGGCCGCGATCTACACTGCGGTGAACCTGCTGGCGCCGACCGGCAGCCTGGCCGGCTGGGCGGTCCCGATGGCGACCGACATCGCCTTCGCGTTGGCCGTGCTCTCGGTGGTCGGCCGTTTCCTGCCCACGTCGCTGCGGGCATTCCTGTTGACGCTGGCCGTGGTCGACGACCTCGGCGCCATCACCGTCATCGCGGTGTTCTTCACCTCCGACGTCAGCCTGGCGTACATGGCGCTGGCCGTCGCCGGTGTGCTCGCGTACGTCCTGCTCCAGCGCCAGCGGGTGACCAGCCCGCTGGTGTACGTCCCGCTCGTGGTGGCCACCTGGTGGTGCACGTACGAGAGCGGTATCCACGCCACGGTCGCCGGCGTCGCCTTCGGGCTGCTGACCCGTGCCCATGCCGACCCGGGCGAACAGGAGTCCCCCCGGGACAGGCTCGAGCACCGCCTCGGGCCGTGGTCGGCCGGGCTCGCGGTGCCGCTCTTCGCCCTGTTCGCCGCTGGAGTCACCCTGAGTGGCGGGCTTGGGATCCTCGGCGACCCGGTCGTGCTCGGGATCGGGCTCGGCCTGATCCTGGGCAAGGCCGTGGGCGTGGTCGGCGGTGCGTTCCTGGCCACCCGGTTCGGCTCTGCCAGCCTTGCTCCCGACCTTCGCTGGGGCGACATCGCTGCTGTGTCGGTGCTCGCCGGCATCGGCTTCACCGTCTCGCTGCTGATCACCGATCTCAGCTTCGACGGCAGCGAGATCGACCGGGCCAAGGCCGCGGTCCTGGGCGCCTCCACCATCGGCGCGGTCCTCGGAGCCTTCCTCGTGCACCGTCAGGGACGACACCGGCAGGCACAGAATCCCGACGGCTGAGCCACGTCAGTCCTGCAGGACCGCGTACCGGTGATCTAGGCTCAGGAGCCGCGTGGCGACGCCACGCACGAAGGGAGAGCTGATGAGCACCTCGGTACGGCACCGTGCCCCCGCGCAGGACCCGCCGACCCTGGGTCGGCTCGTGGCAGACGCCAGCCGGGACATCTCCAGCCTGATCCACGCCGAGATCGCGCTGGCGAAGTCCGAGCTCAAGATCAGTCTCCGGATCGGTGGCATCGGTGCTGCCCTGCTCGGCGGTGCGGCCTTCCTGGGCGTGCTCGTGGTGATCCTGTTCTCGGTGACCGTCGCTTACTTCATCCACTGGGGCGGCGACGGCCTGGCCCTGCACTGGGCCTTCCTGATCGTCACCGTCTTCTACCTGCTCGTCGCGGCGCTGCTCGCGCTCGTGGGCATCCGCAAGATCAAGCAGGTCCGCGCCCCGGACAGGACCATCGCGACCGCCAAGGAGCTGCCGAAGGCGCTCAAGGGTCACGGCTGACCGGTACGTGCGCCGACCCGACTGCACGACCGCCATGACCTACGACGTCGACCGCGTCCGCGCGTGCTTCCCAGCGCTGGCCGAGGGCACCGCACACTTCGACGGGCCCGGCGGCTCGCAGGTGCCCGTGCAGGTGGCCCGTGCCGTGGCCGACACGCTGACGTCCTGCATCGCCAACCGCGGCCGCGCCAGCGCCGCCGAGCGCCGGGCCGACGACGTCGTCACGGCAGCCCGGCGAGCGGTGGCAGACCTCGTGGGGGGCAGCGCGGAAGGCGTGGTGTTCGGCCGGTCGATGACACAGCTCACCTACGACGTCGCCCGTACCATGGCGGCGTCGTGGGGTCCCGGCGACGAGGTGGTCGTCACCCGCCTCGACCACGATGCCAACATCCGCCCGTGGGTGCAGGTCGCGCAGGCCGTCGGTGCGACTGTGCGGTGGGCAGCTTTCGACCCGCACACCGGTGAGCTCGACACGTCGGCGGTCACGGAGCTGCTGACCGAGCGCACCAGGCTCGTCGCGGTGACGGCTGCGTCCAACCTGATCGGCACCCGGCCCGACGTCGCCGCGATCGCGCAGGCGGCCCACGCCGTCGGCGCGCTCGTGCACGTCGACGGTGTGCACCTGACGCCGCACGCGCCGGTCGACGTCTCGGCGATGGGCGCGGACTTCTACGCCACGTCGCCGTACAAGTGGATGGGCCCGCACCACGGTGCGCTGGTCGCCGACCCCGCCCTGCTCGACTCCCTGCACCCCCACAAGCTGCTGCCCTCCAGCGATCAGGTGCCGGAGCGCTTCGAGCTCGGGACGCTGCCCTACGAGCTGCTCGCCGGCACCGCGGCGGCGGTCGACTTCATCGCGGACCTGGCGCCGTCGGTCGGTGACCGGCGTAGCCGGGTCCTCACCTCGATGGCTGCCGCGCAAGCCTACGAGCACGGCCTGTTCGTACGGCTGCACGATGCGTTGGAGTCCCTGGACGGCGTCACGCTGCACGGCGGGGCGGCGGCGCTGCGGACCCCCACGCTTCTGTTCTCGGTGCAGGGACGGTCTCCGGCACACGTGCACGAGATGCTGGCCGTGCGGGGTGTCAACGCACCGGGGGACAACTTCTACGCTCTGGAGGCGTCCCGGTGGATGGGTCTGGGTGACGAAGGGGCCGTGCGGGCCGGGATCGCGCCGTATACCGCCGAGGGGGACGTCGACCGGCTGCTGGAGGGCGTGGCCGCCCTGCTGTGAGCAGGACCCGTGCGCGTGCTGCGGGCCGCCTCAGGCGCAGTCGCCCGTCGAGGTGGCGTCGTCGGATGCAACCCCCGCCGTCGCGCTGTCCCCGACCTGCTCCGCGGTGAGGACGTAGCCGGTGTCCATGTCGGACAGCGACGCGGCGAACACGACTCCGACGACCGACCCGCGGGGCGACACCAGCGGACCGCCGGAGTTGCCCGAGCGCACCAGCGACCGGACGGAGAACACGTCGCGGCTGACCGTGCCCTCGGAGTAGATGTCGGCGCCGCGCAGCGTCTGCTCGGCACGGATCCGGGCGGCCTGCGCGTCGTACGGGCCGTTCTCGGGAAAGCCGAGCACGGCGCCGGCGTCGCCGGGCTCGGCGAGGGTGTCGAAGTCCAGCGACGGCGCGTCGAGACCGTCGACGGCGAGCACCGCGACGTCGAGCTGCGGGTCGAAGAGGACGACCTCGGCGTCGTAGGTGTCCTCCCCGATCTCGATGGTCGGTGCGTCGACGCCGGCGACCACGTGTGCGTTGGTCATGACCCGATCCCTGGCGTACACGAAACCGGAGCCTTCGATCCGGCGGCCGCACTCTGCGTTGCCCAGCACCTTGGCCACGCTGGCGCCCGCCTGCACGACAGCGGCGCGGCGCAGCACCCGCTGGGTCGGCTCCTCCACCTCGATGATGCTCTCGGCGGTGAAGGGTTCCAGGTAGCGGGGGTAGAGGTTGGTGTCGACGACCTGGTTGAACGCGCCGAATACCTGGTCGGCGTACCCCGGCATCACCGAATCGATCCTCGACAGCACCGCCGAGTCGCGTACCTGGTCCGAGACCGCGGGCAACCGGGTGCCGCTGACCGCGTAGCCGACCACCCAGGCGACGGCGAGCACCGCGACCATGCTCAGTGCGGCTCCACCGGCTGCGTCCAGGGAGCGTGCGGGGCGCCAGGTGATCCGCTCACGGGCACGGGCACCGGCGAAGGATCCCACAGCCTGCCCGAGCGACGCGGCGAGCAGCACGCCGACGAGCACGCCGACGGACAATGAGATCGACGGCTCGAACCCGTCGAGCAGCACCGGGGCGAGCAGCACCGCGATGGTGCCGCCCGCCAGCAGTCCCACGGTCGCTGCCGCGCCGGTCACGAAGCCCTGCCAGTAGCCGGAGATCCCGTAGGCCGCGGTCACCAGCAGCAGCAGCACATCGAGGGCGTTCACGGCACACGGCCACCGGCGCCGAGCGGGACGGGTCGGATCACCGATTCGTCCCACGGCCGCTCCCAGCCGGCCGCGCCCAGCAGACGTGACACGATCCCGGCCGTGAAGCCCCACAGGACGAGCCCGCCACCGATGTCGAAAGCCGGCCCCACCCAGCCGGACGGGTGGCGCACGGTGAACCGGTGGCCGGGGTCCGTCAGCTCGGCCACCGCGACACGCAGCACGCTGGCCACCTCCGCGGGGTCGACAACAGCGACATCACTCGGGTCGCGCCACCACGCCAGCACCGTCGTGACCGCGTGGTTGCTCGGCGGCACCCACAGTCGCGGCAGCTCGGCGAAGACGTCGACCCCGTCGGCTCGCAGCCCCACCTCCTCGACCGCCTCGCGCAGCGCGGTAGCAGCCGGTCCATCGTCGCCCGGGTCGGCGCTGCCGCCGGGAAAGGACACCTGACCCGGATGTGACCGCAGGTCATGCGCACGCTCGGTGAACAGCAGATCCGGCTCCCCCGCGGTCTCCCCGAAGAGCATCAGCACCGCGGACTCGCGGGCGCCGGTCGGCGGGGGCGGTACGCGCCGGGACAGCATGGCCCCGGTCATCGTGAGCGCCACCTCGCGCAACGGGTGCAGCCACGAGGGCGGCGCCGGTGCTGTGTGCTCCTGCGTCATGGTTGCTCGTCGACGGGGGCCGGCGGCAGCTCGACCCCGAGGTGCTGGTCCACCAGAGCGCTCACCATCTCGTACGACATCATCTCCCGGCGTTCGACGGCGACCACGCTGCCGGCTCGGTTGAGGAAGACGGTTTGCGGGAGCGCGACGACCTTCAGGTCGGTGGTGGTCACACCGTTGATGTCCGCGACCGACGGGAACGTCACGCCCGACTCGCTGAGCAGGCGCAGGGCCGCCCCCGGGAAGTAGTCGCGGTAGTCGATGCCGAGGACGAGCAGGTCGGTGTCGGCCTGCTCGTGCACCTGCTGCAGGATCGGCAGCTCCTCCCGACACGGCTCGCAGTTGCTGGCCCAGACGCTGATGATGGCGGGTCCGCGCAGCTGAGCCAGGTCGACGTCACGGCCGCCGCCGAGGCAGGGCAGCACGACGTCGGGCAGCGGCGTCTGCGGCATCGGGGTGAACAGCTCCTCGCTCGGGTCGCCGGTCGTCGGGCAGTCGAGCATCCCTGCGCTGGCTTTGAGGCGGATCAGGTCGGCCTCGGCGACGTTGATGTCCACCGGCCCCTCGGCGACACGGGGGTTGTCCAGGTCCTTGACCGTCGGCGTGCAACCGCTCAGCAGGACTCCTACCGTGCCCGCGACGATCGAAGTCCTCATCCGTCCCCCGCCGTACGTGGTCCTCATCCCCGACCCTCCGTACGCAGGAGCTTCGCAGCCTCGAGTGCATCGGTCGGCCCCTCGCCGTACGACGGGCACCAGTGCGCCACCGGGCACGCTCCGCACGCGGGCGTGCGCGCGTGGCAACACCGGCGACCGTGCCAGATCAGGTGGTGGCTGAGCATGGACCAGTCGCGGCGGGGGAACAGCGCACCGACCGCGTGCTCGACCTTGACCGGGTCCTGCTCGTCGGTCCATCCGAGCCGGCGGGACAGCCGGCCGACGTGTGTGTCGACGGTGATCCCTGGGACCCCGAACGCGTTGCCGAGCACCACGTTGGCGGTCTTGCGGCCCACCCCTGGCAGCGTGACGAGGTCCGTGAGCCGCCCGGGGACCTGCCCTCCGTGGCGCTCGCACAACGCCTGGCTGAGCTTCAACAGGGCATCGGTCTTGGCACGGAAGAAGCCGGTCGACGCGATGATGGCCTCGACGTCGGCGCGGTCCGCCGCGGCCAGTGCCGGCGCATCGGGAAAGCGGGCGAACAGCACCGGTGTCACCAGGTTGACCCGCTTGTCGGTGGTCTGGGCCGACAGCACGGTCGCGACCAACATCTCGAAGGGACTGCTGAAGTGCAGCTCCGTCTCGGCGTGGGGGTACGTCTGCGCGAGCACCCGGTTCACCTTGCGGGCACGGCGTACCAGGGAGATGGGTGGCGGCTCGGCAGTCGCGACGGGGTTCACAGGCACGAGGCGAGTTTACGGAGTGCGCCGACATGTCGAGCGCCGGAGGACCGGGACGCGGTGGCAGACCGACCGTGTGCCGCATCGGAGGCCCCGATACGACAGACTGTGACCTGCCACACCGGGATGTCGGACGCCGCCACGTACGGTGTCGCCGGTCGGCGAGGAGGACCCGTGGACAACGACGTACTGCGCCAGGCGCCGCTCTTCTCAGGACTGGACGACGAGGCCGCCGCATCGTTGCGCTCGTCGATGAGGGACATGAGCATCCGCCGCGGCGAGGTGCTCTTCCGCGAGGGTGACAGCGGCGACCGCCTCTACCTCGTGACCGACGGCAAGGTCAAGCTCGGTCTCAGTTCCGCCGACGGCCGCGAGAACCTGCTGGCGATCTTGGGTCCGGGACAGATGTTCGGCGAACTCTCCCTCTTCGACCCTGGGCCACGGTCCGCGACCGCTACCGCGGTGACCGACTGCCAGCTGATGAGCCTCGCGCACGACGAGCTGCAACGGTGGCTCGTCGACCAGCCGCACGTCGCCCGGGCACTGCTGCACCAGCTCGCAGCGCGCCTGCGCAAGGCCAACGACGTCGTGGCAGACCTGGTCTTCTCCGACGTCCCCGGACGGGTCGCCAAGCAGCTGCTGGAACTGTCGCGGCGCTTCGGGCGTCCCGCAGACGACGGCATCCACGTGTATCACGACCTCACGCAGGAGGAGCTCGCCCAGCTCGTCGGGGCCTCCCGTGAGACGGTGAACAAGGCGCTGGCCGACTTCGCCATGCGCGGCTGGTTGCGCCTGGAGCCGCGCTCGGTGGTGCTGATGGACGTGGAACGGCTGCAGCGTCGCTCGCGCTGACCCGCGCCGCCTGGCTGGTCAGCGAGGGGGACCCCGGTGCCAATAGGTTCGCCGCAGGGGACCCCCTCGCTCAGCGAGTACGGCCGCAACCCTCCCCACGACCGCCAGGGCTGTGTCAATGAGCTCTACGACGGAACGAGGTCGCGCAACGGGATCCCCTCGGGAACCTCATCGCGGTGACAGACGATCAGGTCCGGAGGCGTGCGCTGCTCGGCCACGTGGATGAGGTCGCCGAGCTCCTGGATGAAGGCGTCGGGGTTCTCGTACGCATCGACGGGTGAGATGCCCATGAGCAGTACGTTCTCGCGCAGCACCCGACGTTGCCGACGCTGCGTCTTGGTGTAGAGGCTGCGGCGGAAGTGGTAGGCGAACGAGTCGATCTCGTAACCCGCGGCGCAGTGCTGAAAGTAGCCGTCCAAGCAGCCGATCGGGGTGCCGTCCGGACGGAACAGCACGGCGTTGAACATCGCCTGCGGAAGGCTGGACCGCTCGACCAGCTCGGCCACTCGTGCCTCGGCGACCCCGCGAACCCCGGCGTCGATCTCGGCCAACGCGAGCCGCATGCCAGCCGTTCGCTGCCGATTTGCTTGGTTGAGCGCCTCAGCGAGCGCGCGCGGTGACACGCCACCGGACTGCACACACTCGGCCACGAGACCGCGCACGTCGTCCACGTGCTCCTGACGACGGGACGCGTCCACCAGGCACCGTGTTTGTGGTGCGACCTGCACGCCGGCCAGCAGCACCGGTGTCGGCATGTGGCGCGTGCGTTCGATGACCGCGAAGTGGTGGGCGTTGCGCCGCCGTTCGTGCCTGATCAGGATGTGCGGCACCTCCCCGCCACGCAGGTCGGTGGTACGGCGACCGTGCAGACGCAGGCCGGCTCGACCCGTGACGACCGCTCCGGGACCTGCGTAGTGGATCGCGCCCAGCAGTCGCTCACGCTGAGTCACTGTGCCGGAGTGAGCGGCGACGACACCGGGCAGGATGCGCTGCCACGGCCCCGACGGCAGGATCCTGTGGGTGATCGTGGACCTCGGCATCCCGAGCCGGGCCAGCTGGTCGTGCGTCGCAATCCGCTCCTGCCTCCTCAGCAGGTCGCGGACGGCAGACTCGTCATACTTCGTACGTCGCGGCATGCCCCCAGTGTTGTCGCGCCGACGCCGTCGTGGGTGTCCCGGTAAGCGATCTGGGGATGCCCAGAGCACGCCGCGGGTGCCGTTACGCCAATCGCGGACGGGCGAGGGGGTCCCCTGTGCCAATAGGTTCGCCGAAGGGGACCCCCTCGCTCATCCGGGTCAGCGGCTGGGTCGGCCCCGCAGATACTCCAGCTGCGCGTGCACCGACAGCTCGGCGGCCGGCCAGAGCACGCGGTCGACGTCGGCGTACACGATCTCGACGACTTCGCGGGCGTTCCGGGCCCCCGCATCCAGGGCTGCGCGGACCTGCTCGAGGCGCTGCTCGCGGTGCATCAGGTACCCGGCGAGGACCGCAGCGGGGTTCTCGAGCAGCCGACCGTGTCCCGGCCACAGCTGGCTGACCCGCTCCGCGGCACACAGCTCGCGCAGCGAGCGCAACGACGCGAGGTACGGCCCCAGGGTGCCGTCGGGGTGCGCCACGACGCTGGTGCCGCGCCCGAGCACGGTGTCGCCGGTCAGCACGGCACTCGCGCCGTCGAGCACGAAGCAGACCGAGTCCGCGGTGTGCCCGGGTGTGGCCAGGACACGCAGCTCGAGGCCGTCGACCTCGACGACCGCGCCGTGCTCCAGCCCCACGCCACCGACGCGCCACTGCGGATCCACCGAGCGCACCCCGCAGCCCGCCCGCTCGGCGAACGCGGCAGCCCCCTCGGCGTGGTCGAGGTGCCCGTGCGTCAACAGCACGACGGCGACCGGGCTGGCTGCGTTCGCGACGGCTGCGAGGTGGCTGTCGATCAGCGGCCCGGGGTCGACGACCACGCTGCGGGCGGCCCCCGGGGCGCGCAGGACCCAGGTGTTGGTCCCGTCCAGGGTCATGTGTCCAGGGTTGGGCGCGAGCACGCACTGTGCGTACGGGCCGAACGTGCCACCGGTCCAGCTCACGGCAGCTCCGCATCCAGGTAGGTCGTGTCGCCTTCTCGGACGACCCGCGGCATGATCGGCGCGATCACCCGGTCGCGGGTCGCCATCAGCACGTCGGCCGCCGACGGCAGCGCGGTCAGCTCCGAGCAGGTGACGTACGTCGGCGGCAGCATCGCCATCGTCCCGGACTCCACGCCGGCCACCGCGTGGGCCGGTGTCATCCACCCGACGCGGTCGGCCTCGCCCAGGATGTCGCGGGTCCGCTGGCCGACCGGCAGGGCGGCGACGAAGAACCGCGTGTCGTACCGGCGGGGCTCGAACTCCGGGGTGATCCAGTGTGTCCAGGGCGCCAGCAGGTCGGTACGGAGCACCAGCTCGCGGCGCTCGAGGAAGGCCGCGAACGACAGCACGCGCGACTCCAGGGCCTCTCGATCCCGCTCCCAGGCCGGACCGCTGACGTCGGCCACCACCGCGCCCGGTGACTCTCCGGCGAGCAGCACCCCCGACTCCTCGAAGGTCTCCCGCACCGCGGCCGCGACCAGGGCCCGCGCCAGCGACTCACTGCAGCCCAGTCGCTGTGCCCACTGCGCCGGCGAGGGTCCGGCCCAGGCGATCGAGGCATCGAGGTCGCGTACGTCCACGCCGCCACCGGGGAAGACGTACATGCCGGGGGCGAAGGCCATCGAGGTCTGGCGGCGCAGGAGGTACACCTCGAGGCCGCTGGTCGTGTCGCGCACCAACACGACGGTGGACGCGTCCCGCGGCACCACCACCGCCATG
The DNA here is from genome assembly GCA_030859165.1 of Actinomycetota bacterium. GTDB lineage: Bacteria > Actinomycetota > Actinomycetes > Propionibacteriales > Nocardioidaceae > JACCXZ01. The sequence goes on along the minus strand of JALZKQ010000098.1, from coordinate 1,105 downwards.
TCGCCGGCCAGGTAGGCCTCGGCTGCGCGCTCGAACCGGCTCGGCATCGGTACGCGGCTGCGCATCGGTTCACGCCACTTCGACGACCAGCTCGACCTCGACCGGCGCATCGAGTGGCAGCACACTCACACCGACCGCGCTGCGGGCGTGCCGGCCCGCGTCGCCGAACACCGATCCGAGCAGCTCGCTCGCGCCGTTGGCGACACCCGGCTGGCCGGTGAAGTCGGTGGTGCTCGCCACGAACACCACGACCTTGACGATGGCCGAGACCTGCGAAAGCGGCACCTCGGAGCGCACCGCGGCGATGGCGTTGAGGGCCGCCTGGCGAGCACACTCGGTGGCAATCTCGACACTCACGTCGGCGCCGACCTTGCCGGTCGCGACCAGCGCACCGTCACGCATAGGCAGCTGCCCCGAGGTGTAGACGTAGCTTCCGGAGCGCCGCCCGGGGACGTACGCCGCAAGCGGGGGGACCACCTCCGGCACGTTCAGCCCGAGTGCTGCCAGGCGCTCCTCCGGCGTGGCCACTACGACGCCTTCGGGCGCTTCAGGTAGGCCACGAGGTTCTCGGGGTTCATCCCCGGGACGACAGAGACCAGCTCCCAGCCGTCCTCGCCCCACGTGTCCAGGATCTGCTTGGTCGCGTGCACCAGCAGCGGAACGGTCGCGTACTCCCACTTGGTCATGACCGCGACCCTAGCGTCCGAGGCTAGGCTCGCTGACCGTGACCGCCACTGCTTCGATGCGCCCGTCGACGCCGCCTGACCCGCAGGCTGTGCTGACGCGCGCGGCCGACGGTCCGGACGTCGTCCTGCGCCACGGCGACCACCCCGATCACGTCGTCGACGTCCACCTCCCGACCCAGCCGCTCGACGCGCGCACGCCGGCGCCGCTGGTGGTGGTGTTGCACGGCGGATTCTGGCGCATGGAGCACGACCGGCGGCACACCCGCCCGCTCGCGGCGGCGTTGCGCGAGCAGGGGTACGCCGTGGCGACCCCGGAGTACCGGCGGACCGGCGGGGACGGCGGATGGCCGGCCACCTTCGACGACGTCGCGCGGGTCCGGGAGCTGCTGCCGGCCCTGCTCGGCGACGCGCTGCCCGGC
>JALZKQ010000061.1 GCA_030859165.1 Actinomycetota bacterium | reverse complement strand
CGGGCGGACCGGAGCGCACGTACCGGTGGAGGCTCAGGTGGCCTGCGGCAGCTGCGAGCTCATCACCACGTCACCGTCGGAGTCCGACACCACGATGGCCTCAGCTTCCTGGCGCAACAGCGCGGCGATCATCCGGCAGTCGGTGATCCCCCGGGCGGGCGCGATGAAGGTGCCCGAGTCGACCGTCTCGCCGTCGGCGCCCACGACCTGCACCGTGTACGCCCCCTGCTCGAGGCCGTCGACGGTCATGACCGTCTCGGTGCCCCAGGTGTGGGCCACGATCGAGGCGTCGACCTCGACCCCCGGCGGTTCGCCGGTGAACGAGATCGGCTCGTTGGCCCCCAGGGTCCCCGGCGGCCCGGTCGGCACCCCAGGTTCTCGCTGCCCGACCGTCCAGCCACCCAACCCGGCGACGAGCACCAGGGCGGCCGCGGCGGCCACCAGTGCCCACGCCCGCGATCGACCCGGCCCGGTCACCGGCACGAGCGTCGGCGGTGGTGGGCTGCCGAGCGCACCGGCCACCCGCTCCTCGAGCTGCGGTGACGGCGCCACCTCGAACGGCACGCCCGATCCTGCCGGCGGCAGCATGGCGACCGTCGCGCGCATCTCCTCCAGCTCGCGCCGTGCATCGGGATCGGCCTGCAGGAGTCGCTCCAGCTCCTGGGACTCCGCGGCGCTCAGGGAACCCAGCGCGGCGGCGCCCATCAGCTCGTGCAGTCGTGCCCGTGGATTCATCGAGCCCCCCGTCGTGTCGCTCATGAGGTCCGCCCCGTCCAGCCCGTCGATTCCATCGCCTGGCGCAACGCCCGCAGCCCGTGGTAGGCGCGCGTGCGCAGCGTTGCCACCGGCACCCCGGTGCGTGCTGAGAGCTCGTCGTAGGACCGCCCGTGCAGATGCACCTGCACGATCACCTCACGGTGCGCCTCGCTGATCTCCTGCATGGCGGCATACACCTGCATCCGTGCCTCCACCCCGGCGGTGAAGTCGTCCGGCAGGGCGCGCTCCGTCCCGGCGACGAGGGCGAGCGGCGGGCGGGCGCTGCGCGCGCGGCGGGCGTCGATGACGAGGTTGCGGGCGATGGCGAACAGCCACGTACGCAGTGAGCCGCGCCTGGGGTCGAAGCGTTCGCCTGATTGCCACGCCCGGACGAACACCTCCTGGACCAGTTCCTCGGCCAGCCCACGGTCGCCGATCTCGTTGATTACGAAGCCGAGCAGTCCGGGGCCGAGCTCCCGGTAGGCGACGCCGACGTCTAGCTCGTGGAAGCCCGGCGTCACAGCGCACGCATCCCGTTCCATCACGGCCCCTCCCGGTGTCGACGTGCTCTCACGTACGCGGTGCACCCGTACACGGCCACGCGACCACCCCGGCCCGGTACTGGTGACGCCGGACGGCACGGCGCAGCACGTGACCTGCATCGTCTAGCACCTTCCGTCCGGCTGTTCGAGGACCGCCCCCCACTCGGGGGCTTAGCAGGGGATACGGACCGCGGACGCGTCGCGTTCATCAGCAGATGACGACGAGTCGGTCGGCGTCGCGGTCCAGCAGCCGCTGGTCGAGCTCGGCCACCGCGCCGACCTCGGCGACGGAGGAGAAGCCGCCGACCAGCTCGCGGGCAAGCGCCGGGTCGCTCGCGACCAGCATGCGTGCATCCTGTCGGCGCCGGCGTGCAGCAAGCGCGTACGCCGCGGCGAGCGCGAGGTGCTGCTTGGCCCGGGTGTGCAGGTAGGCCTGCAGCGGCGGCACCCAGGCGGCCAGCCCCAGAGTGAGCAGCGGCATGCAGCCCCACAGGCCCTGTCCGATGGTCCAGGGTGTCGGTTGCAGCAGGCGTAGGCATGCCCACATGATGCGTTCCGGGGGCGCACGGGGAACCGCCCGCTCGATGGTCGCGTCTGATCGGCATGCAGACGGCGCACGGTGCGGTCCATCGGTGGCGCTGGACGAGCGAGACCCTGAACTGGGTGCTGCTCGTGACCACCGCGCTCAGCGGCGTGCTGGCGCTCGGCGTGTGGCGAAACTACGGCAGCGCTGCGGACCTCCTGGACCGGGAGCAGGTGGGGGCGCTGGCCGGGTTCGCCGTCCTGGGCGCGCTGCCGTGCCTCGTACTCGCGTTCGTCGCGGTACGCGTGGTGCCTGTCGTGCCGAGGTTGGGGTACGTCGCGGCGGGGGCAGCCTGGGTGGCGGCGCCGATCAGTCCGGCGCCGCTGGTCGCGATCAGCCAGCAGCACCTGCTCGGCAGTTCCGTTGCCGTAGCGGTGTGCGCGTGGGGAGTCGGGGTGTCCGTGCTCGCGGTACGGGAGGGGTGGGGCGTCGATCGACCGATCAGGCAGCCCCCGGGACCTTCAACTCTTCAGCACCCGTAGCGCGGAGGGCTTGTGAGCTGCTCGCGCGCCGGTCTTCTCGCTCGTGACGATGAACATCGGCTCTTGGTCGCTCGCGGTGAACTCGTGGCCGGCGAGGCGGAAGTCCTTGGCCCTGCGCTCGACCACCTCGCCCGTGGTGCGGCCTTGCGGAGTGTTCCAGCTCACCCGGTCGCCTACCTGTACGCCCATCGGTCCTCCTGCCGGCATGGGTCTGGCCAGCCTGCGGCGTGCGGGCCGGACTCGCCACCCGTACCGGTCGGCCACCACCGTGCGTCAGAGGCCGGCGAAGGTGAGGTAGATCAGGGCGACGTTCATCGCGATGATCAGCGCCGCGACGACGGAGCCTGCTGCCGTGGTCGCCGGGTGGTTCACCAGGCTTCCCATCACGTCGCGGCGGCGAGTGAGCAGGACCAGCGGGACCAGGGCGAACGGGATTCCGAAGGACAGCACCACCTGAGACGCAACCAGTGCCAGGGTGGGGTCGACGCCGACGGCCAGGATGATCAGGGCCGGTGCCAGCGTGATCGCGCGCCGGGCGAACAGTGGGATACGGCGCTGCAGGAACCCCTGCATCACGACCTGTCCGGAGAAGGTCCCGACGCTGGTCGAAGCGAAGCCCGAGGCGAGCAGCGCGAGCGCGAAGAACAGCGCCGCGGCCGGACCCAGTGCCTCACCAAGTCGGGCGTGGGCACCTTCGATCGTGTCGACCGGCTCGGCCCCGCCCGACATGACCTGGGCGGCGATCACGAGCATCGACAGGTTGACCAGGCCGGCGATCGACATGGCGACGACCACGTCCACGCGTTGGCTGCTCAACAGTGCTCCGCGGTCGGCCTCGGAGCCTCGGTGGTAGCGGTCCTGGGTGAGGGCCCCGTGCAGGTAGATCGCGTGCGGCATCACGGTGGCTCCGAGCATGCCGGCGGCCAGCAGCAGGCTGTCGGTGCCCTCGAAGCGCGGGATCACACCGGTGGCCAGACCACCGGCGTCCACGCCGCCGAGGACGAGGCTGTAGAGGAAGCCGAGCAGGATGACCAGCAGCAGCGCACCGATCACCGACTCGAACGGCCGGTGGCCGCGGCTCTGGAAGGCGAGCAAAGCGAACGCGACCACCGAGGTGATCAGCCCACCGACCAGCAGCGGCACTCCGAACAGCAGGTACAGGGCCAGGGCGCCGCCGATCACCTCGGCAACGTCGGTCGCGATCACCACGACCTCGGCCTGCAGCCACAGCCCGCGGGTGACCGGACGCGGGAACTCCTGCCGGCATAGCTCGGGCAGATTCTTGCCGGTCGCCACGCCGGTCTTGGCCGACAGGTACTGGATCAGCATCGCCATCAGGTTGCTGACGACCACCACCCAGACCAGCAGGTACCCGTACAGGGAGCCGGCCGAGATGTTGGTGGCGAAGTTGCCGGGATCGACGTAGGCGATGGCTGCCACGAACGCCGGGCCGAGCAGCGGCAGCGGACCCCGGGTCGCGGTGCGCGCCGACCCGGCACGCACCCGGGCGTCAGTCTTCATGGGTGCGGTTCGTGCCGGACGGACTCCCGGCTCGGTTCTCGTCGGTCCGTCGAATCCGAGAGTTAGGCATACCGAACTTTATACAGCACACCGCCGTATCCTGACGCCCGGTGCCTGCCGTCACGACCATGAGCTGAGTAGCACCGCACGGCAGGAGCGCGTCGGTTCGTAGAGTGGTGCCGTGGCCGAACCGTTGCAGTGCCATGTCCTCTCGTCGGTGACCGAGGACTACCTCAAGGCCGTCTGGACCTCGCGCGAGTGGTCGACGGAGCCGGTGACCACCAAGATGCTGGCCGAGCGGATGGGAGTCGCTGCCTCGACCGTGTCGGAGACTGTGCGCCGGCTCACCGACCAGGGCCTGCTGGAGCACCGGCCGTACGCGGCGATCGATCTCACCGAGCACGGTCAGCTGCACGCGCTGGCCATGGTGCGCCGGCACCGGCTGCTGGAGACGTACCTGATGAGTGAGCTCGGCTACTCCTGGGACGAGGTGCATGCGGAGGCCGAGGTGCTCGAGCACGCGGTGTCGGACCGGCTGATCGAGCGGATCGCCGACCGGCTCGGGCACCCCGGCCGAGACCCGCACGGCGATCCCATCCCGGGCAGCGACGGACCTGCCCAGAGCCCTCCGGTGCGCCGCCTGTCCGCTCTCGAGGCGGGGGAGTCGGGGCGGGTGGCGCGAATCTCCGACGAGCAGGCGGACATGCTGCGCTGGTTCACCTCCATCGGACTGGGGCTCGACGTGCCCGTCACCGTGGTCGAGCGGCGCGCCTTCGCGGGCGTCATCCGGGTAGCCGTGGGCTCCTCGATCGAGCTCGTCGACCTCGGTGACGTGGCGGCCCACGCGGTGTGGGTGTCCGCGTGACCTCCGCCCAGTCCGGCGCTGACCTCGGCGGCAGCCTGAGCATCGACAGCCCCGCCGACGAGGCACGCCGCGCCGGTCTGCGCCGCATGCGGATCGTGGCGTCGTCGCTGCTCGTGCTGGCGGCGATCGTGTACGTCCTGACCAGGGACCGCGACGGCGTCTGGGGATATGTCAATGCGGCAGCCGAGGCGTCGATGGTCGGCGCGATCGCCGACTGGTTCGCGGTCACCGCGCTGTTCCGGCACCCGCTCGGCTTGCGGATACCGCACACCGCGTTGATCCCACGCCGCAAGGACCTTCTCGCCGTGAGTCTGCAGGAGTTCTTCACCGACAACTTCCTGGCCGAGGACGTCGTGCGTGCCCGAGTCGCCGATGCGGGTGTCAGCCGTCGCATCGGAGGGTGGCTGTCCGCACCCGCGCACGCCCGGCGGGTGGTCGACGAGGCGTCCGGGCTGGTACGAACCGCGCTGCTGAAGGTCGACGACAAGGACGTCGCCGCCCTGATCGAGTCCGAGCTGCTGCCGCGGCTGGTCGAGGAGCCGCTGAGCGAGATCGCCGGGCGGCTGCTGGCCGACGTGGTCGACGAGGGCGCGCACACCGGGCTCGTCGACCTGGCGCTGAGCGAGTCGCACCGGTGGCTGTCCACGAACCAGGAGACCGTCGCCCGCATCCTCGCCACCCGTGCGCCGTGGTGGACACCTCAGTGGCTCGACGAGAAGGTCACCGACCGGCTGCACGTCGAGGCGCTCGCCTGGGTGGCCGACATCCGCGACGACCCGCACAACCCCGCCCGCAAGGCGCTCGACGACCTGCTTCGCGACCTGGCCCGTGACCTGCAGCACGACCCCGAGACGATGCAGCGAGCCGAGCGGCTCAAGCGTCGGGTGCTGACCCAACCGCAGGTCGTGGTCGCGGCCACTTCGATGTGGAGGGGGCTGCGCCGGGCGCTGGTCACGACGCTGGAGGACCCGGACAGCACCGTGCGCAACCGCGCCGCGGTGGCCTTGGCCGACTTCGGGCAGCGGGTGCTGGACGACGAGGCCCTGCGCAGCCGGTTGGACGAGTACGCCGCCGACGCGGCCGCACACGTCGTCGACCGCTACGGCAGCGAGATCACCACGGTCATCACCGACACCATCCGGGGCTGGGACGGCCAGGAGGCCTCCGACCGGATCGAGCTGCACGTGGGGCGCGACCTGCAGTTCATCCGGATCAACGGGACGCTGGTCGGCGGCCTCGCGGGACTCCTCATCCACACCCTCGCGCAGACGCTGTGAGCACGAGGGCAGCCTCCCGGCCAGAGCTACCGGGTGAGCGGGAGGCGGTCGCTCAGAGCTTGGTCATCTGGCGACAGGGCAGCGGGATCCTCTGCTGGTGTGACCCGAAGTCCACGCGTACGGCGGTGCTTCCCTCGACCCCGACGAGCCGGCCCAGGCCGAACCGGTCGTGCGTCACGCGGTCGTGGACCTCGTACACCTCGGCAACCACCTCCACCCGCTCCTGGTTGAAGGGACTGGAACTCAGGTGTCGCCGGGACCCGGCAGTTCGATAGGTCATCACCGTCATTGTGCTCCTGCGCGGGCCGGTAAGCGACGCAGTGTCCATCCTGGTGTCCACGGACTGGACGCCGCGGGCGGCTACGCGGACCGGCCTGTCATCGGCACGGGCGTCTCGCCGAAGTCCCCGCAACCGGGGCGGCCAGGGGGTGGACCGCCGCAGCGGGCGCTGCTCGGGGCGGCGCGAGACGGTTGCGGCGCGGCTGCGGTCAACCGCCTAGGCTTCGGACATGACCAGATCGCGGTTCGTGGGTGCGATCGCGGCGATCGGAACCGCCTCCGGGACCCGGGTCGTGGTGGGCCGCTGGACATCGTCGCCACTAGGACCCTTCGCCGACGTCATGGTCGAGCAGGCTGACGGGCACCGGCTGCTGCTGGCCCCGAGCGACCAGGTCGCCGAGTTCGTCGGCCTGACGTACTCCTTCGACGAGATCGTCCGGACACCCGTGCTGGTGGAGCCGGCCGGGGACCGCTGGCAGGTCGACACCGACCCGCTGCAGTTGGAGCTGGAGATCGGTCGGCGGCGCCTGCTGGGCCACCTGCTGCGAGCCGTCCCCCGCTCCGTGGCCGTCGCACCCTGGTGGGCTCGCGTGACCGACCCGGTCGCCCGGACGCTGGTGCCCGGCACCCGTACCCGCGGCTCGGCCGGTCACGACCGCCGGGAGTGGTACGCCGCGACCGACTTGCACCGCATCACCGGAGCCTGCGGCCGCTGGCGCGATCAGCCGATGGGTGAGCTGCGGCCGGTGGAGCCGGCCCTGCGGTTCGGCTTCAGCTCGGCCCCGAGATCTCCCTCGCTCACGCGCGTCGTCACCACGGTCGAGCACTGAGCTGAGGGGACGCCCACCCCTGTTCCCCCGCGCGGTTTACCAGGGGACCCTGGTAAACCTCACCTCCCATGGGTTGCAACCCATGGGAGGTGCCAACATGCCGTGGGGAGTACGGCCGCGTCCTGGCCGATCGGCTCCGGCTGCCAGCCTGGCTCGGCCCACCGGCGGGCGATGACTCGGGCTGCGACATGATGGCGAGCGTGTCGCCCATGAGCAGCGAGACGGCGGACCTGTGCCTGACCCCCGCGGTGGAGCTCGCGGCGCTGCTTCGGCGGCGTGCGGTCAGCGCGGTCGAGCTGACCCGGGCCCATCTCGAGCGGATCGAACGGTACGACGGCGACGTGACCGCCGTGGTCACCCGGGTTCCCGAACGGGCGCTGGAGCAGGCGGGCCGTGTGGACGCCGCGATCTCGGCGGGCGAGGACGTGGGTCCGCTGGCCGGGCTGCCAGTCGCACACAAGGACACCCACGACACCGCCGGCATCCGCACGACGTACGGATCGAGGCTGTTCGCCGACCATGTGCCCGACGCCGACGCGGCGGTCATCGCGCGGCTACGCGACGCGGGGGTGGTGAGCCTCGGCAAGACCAACGTGCCCGAGTTCGCCGCCGGTTCGCACACGTTCAACGAGGTCTTCGGCACGACTCGCAACCCCTACGACCTGTCCCGCTCGGCCGGTGGCAGCAGCGGCGGGGCGGCCGCCGCGGTCGCCTGCGGCATGACGGCCCTGGCCGACGGCAGTGACATGGGTGGGTCTTTGCGCAACCCGGCGTCGTTCTGCAACGTCGTGGGGCTGCGGACGACGCCCGGCCGGGTGCCGAGCTTCCCGGAGGCCGAGGTCTGGGCGACCATGTCGGTGCCGGGCCCGATGGGCCGCACGGTCGCCGACGTCGCGCTCATGCTGTCGGCGATGGCCGGTCCACATCCGCGGTCGGCCATCGCGCTGCCCGAACCGGGCACGGGCTTCGCCGCTCCGCTGGCTCAGGATCTCGCCGGCCTGCGATGTGCCTGGGCCCCGGATCTGGGTGGCCAGGTAGCGGTCGACACGGACGTCATGGCTGCGCTCGAGGGCTGCCCGGACGTCTTCGAGCAGCTCGGCTGCGCCGTCGAGGCGGCCTGCCCCGACCTCAGCGGTGCACACGAGGTGTTCACGACGGTGCGCGCACACCAGTTCGCGAGCAGTCTCGGACCCCTCCATGACGCGCACCCCGGCGCTCTCAAGGCCTCACTGGCCTGGAACATCGAGCTCGGGCGCAGCGTCGGGCGTGCGGACCTGCTGCAGGCACGAGCACGCCACGAACAGGTGCGCCGGCGGGTCGACTCCTTCTTCGACAGGTACGACGTGCTGCTCGCACCCGTCAGCCAGGTGGCGCCGTTCGATGCGTTGATCGAATACCCGCGCACCGTGGCCGGCCAGCCGATGCAGACGTACCTCGACTGGATGCGCTCGTGCTACCTGATCTCGGTCACCGGCTGTCCCGCGCTGTCGGTGCCCGCCGGGTTCACGCCCGGCGGCCTGCCCGTGGGCCTGCAGGTCATCGGCCCTCGCGGCGGCGAGCTGCGGGTGATCCGCGCGGGGTACGCGTTCGAGCAGGCGACATCGGTCGGTACGCGGCGTCCGGGCCTGCTGGCCCACTGACACCGGCTAGCACGCGCCCTGGTCGAAGGAGCGCCACCGGCCCCGCCGGGGGGGGGTGCCTGCGGCTGGCTCGGCGGGTTGGCCAACGTTCACCTCCCGCTCGCCTGGGTGTCGGGTGGGTGATCAGTGGCCGGGTCAGGCTCGAACCGTGACCACCACAACGCAGGAAGCCCTCGTCGCCGAGCACCCCGTCGTCATGGTCGCGGCGTCGGCCGCTCTTGGCGCGCTGCTGGGGATCGGTGGTGTCGCGCTGGTGGCCGACAGCGGTCCGGCCTCCGAGCCACCCGCGGCTGCGGCGAAGTACTCCTCCTAGCCGGCACCGAGCCGAGCGCACCCGGGGTGCCCACGCGCGATACGTTGCAGCAAGCCGAGGCGCGCTCACGTCCAGGGCTCGCGAGGCCAACGCGCTCTCTGTTGTGAGGGTGGCGTCGCTTAGGACAGGGAGAGCTCGGCTGATGCCCGTCGACCATGATGACGAGATCCTGCATCTGGGCCGCAAGGCGTGGGGGAGTCTCGAGCTGCTGCACGTCGTCGGCTACTTCGCCCCCGAGACGCAGGCGGCGTACGAGGCACTGGGTCTGAAGGGGCGCGCGGGCTACTTCGCGTCACGTTCGGCGCCGATGGGTGAGGTCGACGCGCCGATGACCGTCGCGACCTTCTACGTCTTCGCACCGCGAGCCGTGGCCAGCGTGCTGCCGCAGGCGTGGTCGGTGGCCCCGCCCGAGCAGGTCACGCGAGCCCGGTACGAGGGTGTGGCTGCGGCGCTGCACCGCATAGTCGGTGACGTCGATGTCGACGAGGCGGTCGCACTGGTACGAACCGCGTGCGGGGCGCTCACCCCGCAGGGCCGACCGCTGTACGCGGCGCACACGTCACTGCCCTGGCCTGACGAGCCGCTCATGCAGCTGTGGCACGCCGCCACCCTGGTGCGTGAGCACCGTGGCGACGGCCACGTCGCAGCACTGGTGCACGCGGGCGTCGGCCCGCTCGAGGCACTGGTCCTCAACGGCCTGGCCGCGGGCAACACAGAGTTCCTGCAGAAGCGCCGTGGGTGGACGTCCGAGGAGTGGGCGGACACGCGGGCGTCCCTGCGGGAGCAGGGTCTGCTCGACGGTGAACAGCTCAGTGCCGACGGGCAGACGCTGGTGGCGGCGCTCGAGGTGGACACCGAGCGGGCCGCAGCGGAGGGCTGGGCGCATTTGGGCGCGGAAGGCACCGCACGGCTCGTCGAGCTGGTCACGCCGCTGCGCCGGGCTGTCCTTGCCGACGAGCACACGCCCCACTGGCTCGCAGCACGCCGCTGACCCTGCAGGCCCTTGATCTGCGACGGATGTCCTGTCGCACCCACGCCATGGGGTCGACTGCGCGGCACGGCACTCGTTGCTGGGAACTGCCGGACACGGCCCTGCGGCTGTGCCACCGTGGAGTGCCGACCCGCCGAGGAGGTCACGATGACCGGTGCCATGGGCGTAGCCGCCCGGATGCTCCTCAGCGCCGTGCTCTCAGCGGCGGTCCTGGTGCCCACCACGGCGAATGCGAATCCCGCCCAGTCCGGCGACGCGTCTGACGACTGCGTGACCAGGGCGGAGTACCGAGCAGCCAAGCACGGCATGACCAAGCGCCGGGTGCATGACATCTTCGGTACCCGGGGGACCCGGATCTACCTGATCGCCGGCAACGAGGAACGCCGCGCGTACCGCATGTGCGACCCCTCGCTGCGACTCACCGTCGTCTATCTGCGCGGCCGGCTCGGCTACAAGCAGCTGCGCGACGCCTAGCGACCGCTGGGCAAGGCGACGGGGCGGCGGGCCGCCATCACTAGCCGTCGAGCGGCGTGTCAGGTCGCAACCCTGGGGTTGGACAACGAGGTCGACCTGCCCGCTGAAATCCCTCCTAGTGGTGCGTCTCCCGAACAGATGATGGGTTGCCTGTCGCGCAGTGGGACCTCGCCCACCACCGGCTCTGTACTGCCGACGGATGCCACTGAGTCACAGCAGCCCCGTGCGGTGCGGGTGCGACACGTGGGCTGGCGGCCCACGTGCTCGATCACTGACGAGACACACCCCCAGGGCGCGACACCCTGGAACTCAGCGGCGGCGCGGGCTACGGCGCGTACGACGCGCTCAGCCGGGCGAAGATGCCGACGCACGCGGCGCCGGTGACTCCGATGCCGCCCAGCATCCAGGCAGCCAGCTCGAGGTCGGCCCAGCCGCTGTCCGGACGCACGCCCACACCGATGAGCAGGACCCCGGCGAGGGCGGCACCGACGATGGCCACGACGCCGTGCATGGTCCGCACCGAGCCGGATCGGACCGGCGCGTCGGAGTTGTTCCAGCCGAGGACCAGTACGACCAGCGTCCCCCAGGCCAGCGGGACAAGAAGGGCGGCCAGCACGTCGCTAGGCCGGTGCCAGTCGGCGACCACGGTGGCCGCACCGGCGATCACCGTGGCTGCGGTCCCGAGTGCGGCCAGGGGGGCGCGGAACGCGCGCGGCGCGACGAGCAGAGCGGCGAGCACCAGGGAGGCAACCATCGTCGTGTGCCCGCTGGGCAGGCTGTTGGGGACGACGTAGCCGACGCCGAGGTCGGGACGGTCGAACACCTGATACTTCAGCACCTGTGCCGTCACGTTGGAGCCGGCGACCAGGACGACGGCGCCGAGCGCGTGCGCGTACCGTCGGCGGAGCACAGCGAGCGTCACGCACAGGGCGAGCGCCGCAGCTGCGGTGCCGATGGAGATCCACCCCAGACCGTCGAGCAGCGCCACCATGGTTGCCGACGAGCCGTCCACGGAGTCCATCGCGTCGGCGTCGAGGCGCTGGCCGGACGCGGTCCCGATGGCGTACCGGGCGAGAAGGACCAGTGCGGCGCTGCTCGTGAGGATGATGAGCGAGGCGAGCGCGAGCAGGCTCATCCGACGCGTGCGCGCCGGGGTGTGAGAAAACGCCGTCGATGCGTCCTGGAGCAGCGGGGTGGTCATTCCTCCACCCTGCCTCATCCGCGCAAGCCCGGTACGGGATCGGGGCGGCACGTCACCATCGCAGCTCCGCACAGCCGATGCGGTCGCACGACTCGATCTGGACCGTGGCGTGCTCGAGCTGGTGCCTCTCCCGCAGCAGTCCGCTCGCCGCGTGCAGCAGCCGGTGTGGGTCCTCGTCGTCGGCGGCCACCAGGTGCACGGTGGCCACGTCCATCCCGGAGGTGAGGGTCCACAGGTGCAGATCGTGTACACCGGCGACGCCGGGCAGACCGGCGAGGTCCGTCCTGACCGCGGCGGCGTCCACACCGGTGGGCACGTGCTGGCCGAGCACCTTCCAGACCGAGCGTCCGAGTCCGGCCGCACGGACCAGCACGAAGCACCCGATGGC
>JALZKQ010000055.1 GCA_030859165.1 Actinomycetota bacterium | reverse complement strand
GTGGCTCCCCCGACTGGACTCGAACCAGTAACCTGCCGGTTAACAGCCGGCTGCTCTGCCAATTGAGCTACAGGGGATCGCGCACGCGGTAGTGCCCGCACAGGCTAGCAACTGCTCCCCGGCGAGGCGAAGCCACTAGGCCCCCAGTTCGGCACGAGCGCTGGCGAGGCCCTGCTGGACCGCCGTGACGACCTGGGGGTCGGCCGGGTCGAGTGTCTCGTCCAGCAGGAAGGACCACTCGATCCTCGCGTCACCGACGGGTGCGCGACGGGCCACCACCCGCAGACCACGGCTGCCTTCGAGCGGCACGTGACGGGTGAGGAGCACGGTGGCATTGATGCGGTCGTGCAGCAGGTCGAGCAGGAGTCCAGGCTCTGGGACTGTCCGCTCGTTCCGCGGCTGTTCATGACCGAAGTCGGCGACAGCGTGCACGGTCACGGTGTCCGAGTCAGAGTCCCAGGAGGCACGGTCGATCCGCTGCCAGGGCAGCACGATCCAGCCGCGGGCCCGTTGGAGGTGCAACGAACGGTCGGTTCCGACCAGCCACTGCGCCGAGATGTCCTGCGCGGACGCGAGGACCCGCTCTCCCCGCTCGAGAGTCATCGAGGTCTTGACGTCGGTGGGGAGCGTCCGACGGCGGTTCCACAGGCGCATGTCCCCATCATCGCGTGCCGCTGCGAGCCGTCGAGGCCACCCCGGGGGCGCGCGAGAGCTTGCGCAGCGCTCTGCCCTCCAGGTGCCGGATGCGCTCGCGTGTCACACCGAGGCTCTCAGCCACCGCCGTCGCACCGACCGGTTCGCCCACGAAGCCGTAACGCAGCCTCAGCACCTGCCACTCCAGCGGGTCGAGCACCCACATCGCGGCCCGCAGCCAGTCCGCCTCCACAGCAGCGCCCGCCGCCTCCTCCGGGCCTTCGTCGTGGCGATCCGCAACGTTGTCACCGATACCGAACTCGCCACGCTCGGCGTCGCCGTCCAAGGACACCGGTTCCACGGAGACACCGAGCAGTGCCGTCACGTCCGCCTCGGTCAGGCCACACGCCCGCGCGAGCTCGGCGTTGGTCGGTTCGCGTCCCCACACCGCCATCAGCTCGTGGCGCCGCCCCAAGCAGCTGTTGAGCCGGGTCAGCACGGCGACCGGCAGCCGCACCGTACGCATCGAGTCCGCCATGCCACGGGTCACCGCCTGCCGGATCCACCACGAGGCGTACGTCGAGAACTTGGTGCCACGCTCCGGATCGAACTTGTCCACCGCGCGCATGAGTCCGAGCGTGCCGTCCTGCACCAGGTCGAGCAGTGGCACTCCGCTTCGCAGGTACCGGCGGGCCACGGACACGACCAGGCGCAGGTTGGCCTGGATCATCTGTTCGCGCGCGGCGTCGCCCTGCTCCACCATCCGCTCCAGCTCGGCCCGCTCGCCGAGAGCCACCAGCTCACCCGACGCCAGCCGCCGGGCTGCGAGCGCTCCGGCCTGCACGCGCTGGCCGAGCTCGACCTCCTGCTCGGCACGCAACAGCGGCACCGCTCCGATCCGCTGCAGGAAGAAGTCGACGGCGTCAGCGGTCATGGCGGCACCCGTTCGATGGACGAAACGCGGACGCCTTCAGTGTTGGCTGCGAGCGGGTGTGCCGGCGCGCTCGGCGGCAATCTGTGGACGGCGGTCATGTGCATTCGGTACTCCCCATGGCAGGTTGTCACTGCCCATGGGCTGCAACCCATGGGCAGCACGGTTTACCAGGGGACCCAGGTAAACCGGAGGCAGCAGGGACCCGTGGGGCAGGTGGGATGCACGTCCGGCGAAGCGCACGCGGTCAGGCGCCGCCGAGGGCACGATCGCGCAGGGCACGCCGCTGCGCCTCCAGCGCGAGCAGCTCCCCGAAGAGCCGGTTGTACTCACCGACCTGCTCGATCGGGTTGGTGCGCTGCAGCCGCGACCGCAGCGTCTCCACCCGGCGCACGGTGCTCACCTCCTGCAGCCGGGCGAGCAACGCACCCACCACCTCGGGACCGGGGTCACCCTGCACGTGCAGCGGCTCAACCGTCAGCGACCTCGCGACCGCCCGCGCCAGCGGGTCCTCGACATGGTCCAGGACACGCGACGTCCAGCCTGCGCCACCGACGCTCTCCCAGGTCTCGGTCTCGACCGCCGCCCACACCGCAGCCAGCCACGGGTGGGTGAAGTCGTCGACGTCGACGCTTGCGCCGGCGTCGCCCACCAGCTGTGGGAACTGCAGCACCGCCTTGAGAGTCTCGCGTTCGTCGGAGAACCGTGGCGCGCGTACGTCGGGCACCGGCACCGCGCTCGGATCTGCCGGCGCACCGGTCGGGTCTGCCGGCCTGCTCCTGCCACGCTGCGCACGACCACCAAGAGACGACGCCTTGCGTACCTCGCGGGACACCTCGTCGACGTCGAGCCCGACCATGCCGGCCAGCTCCCGGGCGAACGCGTCCACCTTGGACCGGTCGCGGACGCTGGACACCAGACGGGCGGCCTCGCGCATCGCGTTGACGCGGTGGTCGGCCCGGTCGAGGTCGTAGCGGTCGACGACGTTGCGCAGCACGAAGCGGTACAACGGCACCCGACGAGCGATGAGCTCGCGCACCGCGGCGTCGCCCTCGGCCAGCCGGAGCTCGGCCGGGTCACGTCCCTCCGGCTCGACCGCGACGTACGTCTGGGCGACGAACTGTTGGTCGCCCTCGAACGCCTTGAGCGCGGCCCGCTGCCCCGCAGCGTCCCCGTCGAAAGTGAAGACGACCTCGCCACGGAACTCGTCGTGGTCGGCCAGCAACCGGCGCAGGATCCGGGCGTGCTCGTCACCGAAGGCCGTGCCGCACGTCGCGACGGCCGTCTCGACGCCGGACTCGTGGCAGGCCATGACATCGGTGTAGCCCTCGACGATGACGGCCTGCATGCTGTGGCCGATGGCTCGCCGGGCCCGGTCCAGGCCGTACAGCACCGTGGACTTCTTGTACAGCGGCGTCTCGGGGGTGTTGAGGTACTTCGCCTCGATCCGGTCGTCGTCGAAGAGCCGCCGCGCGCCGAAGCCCACGACCTCGCCGGACAGGTCGCGGATCGGCCAGAGCAACCGCCCGCGGAAGCGGTCGTACGCGCCGCGCTCGTTTCGCCCCGCCAGGCCGGCGGCGACCAGCTCCTCGCTACGAAAGCCCCTGCCGGTCAGGTACGACAGCAGAGCCTCGCCGCTGCGGGGGGCGAACCCGATCGTGAAGCGGTCTGCCACCTCGCGGCCGAAGCCCCGCTCGTCGAGGAACCGGCGACCGGTGACCGCGTCCTCGGAGCTGCTGAGCTGCTCGACGTAGAAGGCCGCTGCCGCCCGGTTGGCCTCGATCAGCCGCATGCGCTGGTGCGGGTCACGCCGCGCCCGGGTGCTGCCGGTCGGCTCCTCGAAGCGCAGCTGCACGCCGTACCTGTCGGCCAGTCGCTCGACGGCCGCACCGAAGTCGAGACCTTCCATCTCCTGCACGAACGTGATGACGTCGCCGCTGGCCTGGCAGCCGAAGCAGTAGTAGAAGCCGCGCGACTGGGTGACGTTGAACGACGGCGACTTCTCGTCGTGGAACGGGCAGAGCCCCTTCTCGGAGCCTCCACCGGCCGGGCGCAGCGTGACGTACTGGCTGACGACCTCGTCGAGGCGGGCCTTCTCCTTGACGAGTGCGACGTCCTCGTCGCGGATACGGCCGGCCACCTCGGTGAGTGTACGCAGCGGCGAGGACCCCCGGTCGCGGCCTGTGGACCCGTGCTCAGCCCCGCAGACGCTGCAGCCAAGCCACCGCGGAACGGTCGGTCAGCGAGGCGACCTGGTCCACGACCACCCGCCGTCGCGCCCGGTCGTCCCCCGCGGCCGCATAGCGCTCGGAGAACAGGGGCTCGAGCGCATCGGGGCGCTGACCGAGTTGCTGCACCAGCTCGGTCAGCGCCGCACGCTGCCCCGCCAGGAGCGCGACCCGATCGTCGCGCCGCATGACGTAGTGCGCGGCGATGCCCTTGAGCACAGCGATCTCGGCCCGGATCTCCGGCGGCACCAGCAGGTCGGCGGCGAAGCGGGTGAGCCGTCCCGAGCCGTAGGTCGCGTGGGTGACCTCCTGCGTCGCGGTGCAGAACCGACCGATCAGTGCACTGGTCAATGACTTGAGCCGCGCCTGGGACCGCAGTCCCCCGTCGTGCACATCGTCCGGCCACGGTTGCAGGGACGTCAACCTCCCCAGCGCTGCCTGCAGCTCGTCGTCAGCGGCGTCGGGCAGGTACCAGTCGCGGACTGCCTCGAACACCGACGCGATCTCTTGCGGCGCCGCGAGCACCTGCAGGTCGACGTGGCCGGAGGCGACGGCGTCCTCGACGTCGTGCACCGAGTAGGCGATGTCGTCGGCGAGGTCCATCACCTGCGCCTCCAGGCACCGGCGCGTGTCCTGCGCTGCGGCTCGCATCCACGCAAAGACGTCGGCGTCCTCGGCGTAGGCCCCGAACTTGCGAAGCGCAGCCGACGACCCGTCGGCGTGGACGCCGACGGGCGCGGGCGCGGAGTCCAGCGTCCACGGATACTTCGCGCACGCGTCGAGCACGGCCCGGGTGAGGTTGAGCCCGACACTGCGCCCGTCGTCGTCCAACGTCTTGGGCTCGAGGCGGACGAGGATCGAGAACGTCTGGGCGTTACCCTCGAAGCCACCGATGTCGTGCACCGCCTCGTGCAGCGCCCGTTCGCCGTTGTGCCCGAAGGGCGGGTGTCCCAGGTCGTGCGCCAGGGCAGCGGTCTCCACGACGTCGGGGGCGCAGCCCAGCGCCCGACCCAGCTCGCGCGCCACCTGGGCCACCTCGAGTGAGTGGGTGAGCCGGTTGCGGACGAAGTCGTCGCTACCTGGCGCGACCACCTGGGTCTTGGCCGACAGCCGCCGGAATGCGGCCGAGTGCAGCACCCGGGCCCGGTCCCGCTCGAAGGCGGTTCGTCCCGGGCGTTTGGACGGCTCGGGGACTCGCCGCTCGATGTCGGCCGCCGTGTAGCCGGTGCCGACGGTCTCGGTGTCCGTCACCGCCGCAGGCTAGCGGCGAGGCGTCGCGCGAGGTACGAGCGGGTAAGCCGGAGCGCGACGTCGAACTAGCGGTTTGCCGGGTTTCCGGTCGGGGGGACGACCGAGGAGCTACGGTGACTGACATGCCCAGGCGCACGCTGTGTTGCACGCTCGCCGTCGTGCTCGCTGCCGTCATGACGAGCAACGTCACTCTCCCCGCCCACGCAGTCGCGGTGACCCCGGTCCCCGTCCCGGCCGACGCCGAGACCACGCCGGTCCGGCACACCGGTGACGCCGCTGACGACCCGGCGATCTGGGTCGATCCCGACGACTCGTCACGATCCCTGGTCCTCGGCAACGACAAGCGCGGGGCGCTGGAGACGTACGACCTGTCGGGCAACGTGCACCAGCGCATCACGACCGCCACCACCTTCTGGGGCAACGTCGACGTGCGCCAAGACGTGCGCGTGGGCGGACGTACTCTCGACGTGGTCGCGGCCTACAACGGTGGTCTGCGCCTGTACACCGTCGATCCCGCTACGCGGCTTCTCACCGCGCTGACCGGCGGCGCGGCGGCCATCCCCACCGGCGGCGGTGAGGGCCTCTGCCTGTACGAAAGTGCCGCCACCGGCACGGTGTCTGCATTCGTCGTCACCAGGGCCGGTCGCGTCAGCCAGTACGCGCTCACCGACTCCGACTCCGACGGACTGCTCGAGGCCGTACTGACCCGGCGATTCGAGGTCGGCTCCGAGGCCGAGGGCTGCGTCGCCGACGACGACAACGATGCCTTGTACGTCGCCGAGGAGGACGTCGGGCTGTGGCGATACGGCGCGGAGCCCGATTCCGGCACCGCTCGGACGTCATTGGACACCGTGCAGCCGACCGGTCACCTCAGCGCCGACGTCGAGGGGGTGACGCTGGTCGAGCTCGCTTCCGGAGGCGGCTACGTGATCGCGTCCGCACAGAACGTCGCGGCGGGAAACCAGTCGTATTTCGTCGTGTACGACCGGAGCAGCAACGCCTACGTGGGAACTTTCCGTGTCGTCGACGGCGACGCTGCCGACGGCTGCCAGCGGACCGACGGCATTGCCGCCTACGCGGGTGATCTCGGGCCCGCGTACCCGCAGGGGCTCTTCGTCTGCCAGGACAACAACAACACCGCCCCCGGGAGCGTCGGCAACCAGAACTTCAAGCTCGTCCGGCTGGAGAAGGTGGTCGATCTCGACGTCTCCCCCGACCCCGGACCGGACCCGACGGGAGACGTGAGCTTCGTCGCTGCCGCGTCGAGCAACGGCAACCGGGTCAACCACCGGGTGGGCATCCCCTTGACGGTCCAGACCGGTGACGTACTCGTCGCGTTCTTCGCGGGCAACGCCACGACGACGACGGTGACCGGACCCGCCGGTTGGGCCGAGTCCGCTGCGCTCACCGGCGACGACGTGCTCGGTCGGGCCTGGACCCGCGTGGCCACGGCCGCCGATGCCGGAGCAACCCTGACCGTCGCCACCTCCGGGTACGCGAAGTCCGACCTGAGCGTCGTCGCCTACCGTGGGGTGCAGAGCCCGCCGACCACCACCGCTGCGGCAGAGACGCTGACGCGCGCGACGCACACCACACCGACCTCACGCGCCGAGGCGGGCTCCTGGGTGGTCGGCTACTGGGCCGAGAAGTCCATCGCGGACAACAGCTGGGATGCACCGCCCGGACAGGTCGTGCGTGCCCGCTCCGCGGGGACCGGAGGCGGAGCTGTGTCAGCCTTGCTGAGCGACGGTGGTGCCCCGGTGGCAGCGGGCACGGTCGGCGGGCTGACAGCGACGTCGGGTGTCGCGACTCGCAAGGCGTTGATGATCACGGTCGTGCTGCCTCCAGCCTGAGCCACGCGGCGCCGGACCGCCCGACGGGCAGGTCAGCCCCCGGACACGCCGATCTCGGCACCGGCGTCGATCACCAGGTCGTCGCGGTCGTCGAGCCAGCCGTGCGGCAGCGTCACCGACGACTTCGGGGTCCCCTGGCGTCCCCGTGGCACCCCCAGCTCGTGCACCGGGAACGGCTCGCTGGGATCCAGGGTCCCAAGCAGCCGGTCGAGGGCGGCCAGCGAGGAGACCATGCCCAGCTGTGAGCGGACCGAGCCCCCGGCCGCGAAGCCCTTGAGGTACCACGCGACGTGCTTGCGGAACTCCACACACCCGCGCTCCTCGCCGAGGTGCTCGCTGAGCAGCTCGGCGTGCCGGCGCATCATCGCGGCGACCTCACCGAGCATCGGCAGCGACGTGACCTGCGCATCGGTGAACGCTGCTGCAAGGTCGCGGAACAGCCACGGCCGCCCCAGGCAGCCGCGTCCGACGACCACCCCGGCGCACCCGGTCTGCTCCACCATGGCGAGCGCATCTCGTGCCTCCCAGATGTCACCGTTGCCGAGGACCGGGATGTCGACGTGTTCGACGAGCGCTGCGATGGCGTCCCAGTCGGCGTGCCCGGAGTAGTGCTGCTGGGCGGTGCGGCCGTGCAGCGCGATGGCCGCGCAGCCAGTCTCCTGGGCGATGCGGCCCGCCTCGAGGTACGTCAGGTGATCATCGTCGATGCCCTTGCGCGTCTTCATCGTCACCGGCACGTCGTACGGCTGGGCCGCCTGGACGGCGCTGGAGAGGATCTCGGCGAGCAGCCGACGCTTCCACGGCAGCGCCGCCCCGCCACCCTTGCGGGTCACCTTGGGGACCGGGCAGCCGAAGTTGAGATCGACGTGCCCGACACCGTGGTCGGCGGCGAGGATCTCGACCGCCTTGCCCACGTAGACCGGGTCGATGCCGTAGAGCTGGACCGAGCGGGTCGTCTCGGTGTCACTGAAGGCCAGCATCGAGAGGCTGGCGCGGTCGCCCTCGACGATGCCGCGCGAGGTGATCATCTCGCAGACGTACAGGCCCGCGCCCTGTTCGCTGCACAGCTGCCGGAAGGCGACGTTGGTGACACCGGCCATCGGGGCGAGCACGACCGGGGGGCTCACCTCGAGCGAGCCGAGCTGCAGGGAGGTCGAGACGGTCACACCTGCCAGTGTCCCATGTCCTCAGCTGCGGTTCTTGCCGCTGCCGGGCCTGCGTGGCCGCTCCGGCTCGTCGGCCTCGGGGGTGGCCGGCTCGACCCGCTCGGGCAGCGTCCACGACACCGGGTCGTAGCCTCGGTAGGGCCGCAGCTGTAGCTCCTGCAGCCTGGCGCCCTCCTTGACCAGGAACAGCAGGCACCGGGTCTGTGTCTCCTTCGGAGCGAAGGGCTCGGGCAGCGGACCGCCCTGGCATGCCGGCAGCGTGCCGAGCAGGGAGGTCGCCGGGAAGTACGTCGCGGCCGAGTCCAGCGCGTACACCGGCACCGAGGCGCCGCCGAGCTGTCCGGGACCGACATTGCTCACTCGGACGCGGACGTAGTACGGCGTCTGCGTGCGTACCTTGTCGGGAAGGTCGAAGGTGGTGAAGTCCCGCGCGATCGAGCCTCGACGAATGCTGCTGACCGTGACGTCGACGACGCTCACTCGCGACTTGTCGGCCTGGTAGATCGCCGAGGCGGTGACACCGATTGCCAGTTCGGAGCCCTCCTTCGTCAGCTGCACCCCGCGGGGCACCGCGACGTTCGGGGCCGCGATGGTCGGCTCGGGCGGCTCGGGCGGTTCCGGGTCGGGCCGGACCGGTTCGTCGCCGCCACAAGCCGAGGCGACCAGCAGTACGACGGCGACAAGGCACGCGAAGCAGCCCGAACGGGTACGCAGCACGCCGATCATTGTGCGGGTGCCCTCCTCATGCACCGATCAGACGCGCCGCGAGGTAGCCCGTGATCTGGTCCAGTGACACCCGCTCCTGGGCCATCGTGTCGCGCTCGCGCACCGTGACCGCCTGGTCGTCAAGGGTGTCGAAGTCGACCGTGACGCAGAACGGCGTGCCGATCTCGTCCTGGCGGCGGTAGCGGCGACCGATGGCTCCGGCGTCGTCGAAGTCGATGTTCCAGCACGGGCGCAGCGCCGCGGCGAGGTCGCGCGCCTTCGGTGACAGGTCGGCGTTGCGCGACAACGGAAGCACCGCGGCCTTGACCGGGGCCAGCCGCGGGTCGATCCGCAGCACGGTGCGCTTGTCGATCCCGCCCTTGGCGTTCGGCGCCTCGTCCTCGGTGTAGGCGTCCATCAGGAACGCCATCATCGAACGGTTCACGCCGGCCGCAGGCTCGATCACGTACGGCGTCCACCGCTCGTTGCTCTCCTGGTCGAAGTA
Source organism: Actinomycetota bacterium (assembly GCA_030859165.1). GTDB lineage: Bacteria > Actinomycetota > Actinomycetes > Propionibacteriales > Nocardioidaceae > JACCXZ01. Next base: position 45,281 of record JALZKQ010000055.1, on the reverse strand, counting down.
CGACAGGTCCTCGCCCGAGTGCTTGGCGTGGGTGGTGAGATCGAAGTCGGTGCGGTTGGCGATGCCCTCGAGCTCGCCCCACTCCGAGCCGGCGAAGGCGAAGCGGTACTCGATGTCGACGGTGCGCTTGGAGTAGTGCGACAGCTTCTGCGCCGGGTGCTCGTAGCAGCGCAGGTTGTCGGCGTCGATGCCGAGGCCGGTGTACCAGTCCAGCCGAGCCTGCAGCCAGGTCTCGTGCCACTGCTCGTCGGTGCCCGGTTCGACGAAGAACTCCATCTCCATCTGCTCGAACTCGCGGGTGCGGAAGATGAAGTTGCCCGGCGTGATCTCGTTGCGAAAGCTCTTGCCGATCTGGCCGATGCCGAACGGCGGCTTCTTGCGGGCCGAGGTCATGATCTGCTTGAAGTTCACGAAGATGCCCTGCGCAGTCTCGGGGCGCAGGTAGTGCATGCCCTCGTCGGTCTCCACCGGGCCCAGGTGCGTCCTGAGAAGGCCGTTGAACATCTTCGGCTCGGTCCAGGAGTCCTTGGCGCCGCAGTTCGAGCAGGCGACCAGGGACAGGTCGACCGAGTCGGGGTCCTCGATCTCCTTGCCTTGTGCTGACCTCTTGGCGGCGTACGCCTCGGCGAGGTGGTCCGCGCGGAAGCGGTGGTGACACGACTGGCACTCCACCAGCGGGTCCACGAAGGCGGACACGTGCCCGGACGCCTCCCAGACTTGGCGGGGCAGGATCACCGACGAGTCGAGACCGACGACGTCGTCGCGGCCCTGGACGACGGCCTTCCACCACTGCCGCTTGATGTTCTCCTTCAGCTCGACACCGAGCGGACCGTAGTCCCAGGCGGAACGGGTGCCACCGTAAATTTCGCCACAGGGAAAGACGAATCCACGGCGCTTGGCGAGACTGACGATGGTGTCGACGGACGATGCGGGCATCGGAGAGTTTCTCCATCCGGCTGGGTGTCGGTGGGCCTGTGCGGTTCGCCGTGGCGATCCGCGCCCTGGGTGATGTCCCAGGCTAGCGAGCGACCGCAACCTCGTAGGCAGTCGGTTCGTCGATGGCGCGCGAGAGCAGTGGGACGGCGACGGCCTTGACCTCGAAGGACGACAGCGCGCGGCGGTAGGAACCGGTGTCGCGCCAGCGCGTGGTGAGAGTCCACAGCAGTGGGTCGTCCACGTTGCGCCCCAGGGCGCCGTCGACGAATCCCGGACGTTGGGCGAGCACGGCAAGTGCCGTGTCGGCCGTCGCGGCGAAGCTGTCCGCCTCCTGCGCGGGGATGCGATACCGGGTAACGACGAGCACGTCTGCAGCCTAGGCCGCCCTTGCCGCCACGTCCGTCGTGGTCGTGCGACGATGCCGGGCGTGCCGTCGCCCCCTTCTCGCAGCCAGCGCGCCCTCACTCGCCTCTCTCGCCTGCCGCGCCTGTTCGTCCCCACAGTCGTCCTCGCCCTCACCCTGGCCGGTCTGGCCGCGCCCGCCGTGATCGCTGTGCCGTGCCTACTGGTGATCGTGGCGTTCCTGTCCTGGCTCGCGATGCTCGCCTGGCACGCCCTGACACCGGGCGGTCGCGCCCTGCGGACCCTCACCATCGCGCTGCTGGTCGGCGCGGTTGTGGCCCGGACCGTCAGCGCCCTGCGGTGACCATGCGATTCCTGGTCCGTGGGTCGGCTACGGACTCTCCACTAGGTGGTGTGTCTCGTCAGCGATCGAGCACGCCGGCGAGGGGCGACTCCTCCGCGTCGGGTCCGCCCTCGGTGGCGCCCACCACCAGGTGAGCGCCGTCGAGTCGTGCCGCAACAGCGCCGTCAAGTCGTGGCAAAACTCGGCGTCGTCCCGCCAGCCCCATGTGTCGCATCCGTACCACGGGGCTGCTGTGACTCAGCGGCATCCGTCGGACAGCACAGAGCCAGTGGTGGCAGCCAGTGGTGGCAGCCAGTGGTGGGCAGCCAGTGGTGGGCGAAGGGCGGCGGGTGTGGCCATCGGAGCACTCTGCGCGTGAGCCGACGCCAACAACGACACTCATGCCGACCGGCAGGCCAAGCCCACCGCATGGCGGCCTTGTTCATCCCCACTGCGCGACAGGCAACCAATCATCTGTTCGGGGCACACCAGTAGCATGCGTTTGTGGCTCAGTCCGTGTCGACAGCGGCCCTGCTGGGGAACGCGTGGGCGGCGCTCGGTGGTGATCCGGACCTGCTCGCCTCGGTGGAGGTGACGGGAGATGACGAGGGGCTTCTGCCTTCGTCACTCGAGGCTCTCCCGGCGATGCTTGCGGCGGTGTCGGCCTCGACCCTGGCTGCGTCGGTGCTGGACGCCGCACGCGCAGGCGCTCGGACTTCGCCCGTCCGGGTCGACGCCGAGCATGTAGCCGTCGCGGCTCGAAGTGAGCGCTACGCCCGTCGCGACGGCGCTGACGAGGCGGAGCTTTTCGCCCCACTGTCGAGGTTCTGGCGCACGGGTGACGGCTGGCTGCGGCTGCACGCCAACTACGCCTGGCACCGCGAGCGAGCGCTGTCGGTGCTGGGGTGCGGGGACCGGGCCCAGGACGTCGAGGAGGCCATCGGCGAGTGGCGCAGCGAGGACCTCGAGGACGCGCTCGCTGCTGCGGGGGCCCTCGGCTTCGCGGTCCGAACCCTTCGCGAGTGGCGGGAGCACCCGCACGGCTCGGCGGTCGCGTCATTGCCGCTGCTGGACAGCACCGCCGGTACGGCACCGGGCAGGAGGACGACGCCCGCCAGAGTCGCCGCGGGGCTTCGCGTCCTGGACCTGACGCGCGTCATCGCCGGTCCCGTCGCCACCCGGACCCTTGCGGCGTGGGGTGCTGACGTCCTTCGGATCGACAGCCCGCACCTACCAGAGATTCCCGCACAGGCTTTGGACACCCTGCCCGGCAAGCGCAGCGCCCAGCTCGACCTGTCGGAGCCTGCGGGGCGGATGCACCTGCAGAACCTGCTCGGTCGGGCCGACGTCCTGGTGCAGGGCTATCGGCCGGGGGCGCTGGCACGCTACGGACTGGGGCCCGAAGACCTGGCTGAACGCTACCCGCACCTGTCGGTCGTCACGATATCGGCGTGGGGACCGGTCGGACCGTGGGCAGCGCGCCGCGGCTTCGACTCCCTCGTGCAGTGCCCGACTGGTATCGCCGCGGCCGAGGGAACCGACGACGCGCCGGGTGCCCTGCCCGCGCAGGTGCTCGACCACGCAACTGGGTACCTCGCCGCTGCCGCCGCGGCGCTAGCAGTTGCCGGTGTGCAACGTGGTGAACCTGCTCGCTCCTGTCGGCTCTCCCTCGCGCAGACGGCGCAGTGGCTCATCTCCGCGGGCAGAACAGTCCCTCGGCGGGAGCGCGAGGTCCAACCGGAGGACTACCTGCTGTCTCTACCGGGCGCCGCGCAACCGGCGCACGTGGTCAGCCCACCGGGCATGATCGGAGACCGGCGACCCGGATGGAGTCGGACGACTGACCTCGGCGCGGATCAGCCCGCGTTCTACTGATGGTGTCCACGCGTAAGAATGACACCAACGCTGACCGGAATGGTCGAACCTGAACGCTCGGCTCAGGAGTCGGATGCGCAGCGTCCGCAGACCCCGAACACCTCGACCTGGTGCTCGACGTCGGAGAAGCCGTGCTCGGTGGCGACCTTGGCCGCCCACCGCTCGACGGGACGGTCCTGCACCTCGACGGTGCGTCCACATGCGCGACAGACGAGGTGATGGTGATGGCCGGCACTGCACCGCCGGTAGACGGACGTGCCGTCGTCGCCGTGCAGCACGTCGACCTCGCCGTCGTCCGTCATCGCCTGCAGCGTGCGGTAGACGGTGGCAAGACCTATCGGTTCGCCGGCATCGCGCAGCTCGGCATGGATGTTCTGAGCGCTGTGGAACTTGTCTTGCTCCTCCAGCCAGGACGACACGGCGGTCCGCTGGCGGGTGGTCTTGCGCTGCGGTTCCGTCGTCGACATCCACTCGTCCTCTCAGGTCCACGTGTCGGAAGAAACCGATGACATGCGCATCGTTGCATGTCAGGTCGACGACGGTGGTGGGGCCTCACCGCTCGACACGGTGCCGGCACGTCCGGGGAGACGGTCGCGGGCGGCTCGGACACCGACCGCGAGGAGGAATCCGGCGATGGCCAGGAGCACGATGGTCCCGCCGGAAGGCACGTCGACGTAGTACGACGTCGTCACGCCGCTCACGCTGGCGACCAGGCCGATGCCGACGGCGGTTGCGAGCGAGGCACGAAAGCTGCCGGCGAACTGCTGGGCCGTCGCGTTCGGCACCACCATCAGCGCGGAGATCAGCAGCAGTCCCACGGTGCGCATCGACAGCACGACGGTGACGGCCGTCATCACCGCGAGCGCGATGTTGACCGCCTGCGCGGGAAGGCCGACGGCACGCGCGTACTCCTCGTCGTTGCTGACCGCGAACAACCACGGTCGGAGCACCAGGGCGCTGCCCAGCAGGACGGCGGCGAGGACGGCAAAGATGCGGACGTCGGTGGCGGTCGTCGTCGTGATCGCCCCGAACAGGTACGGAGACAGGTTCGCGGCGTTGCCTGCGGGAGCGAGGCTGATCAGGACGACGCCCCCGGCGATGCCGCCGTAGAAGATGACGGCGAGGACCACGTCCCCGCTCGTGCGACCACGAGAGCGCACCGTCTCCAGGAGCACCGCAGCGGCCACCGCGGCCACCAGTGCCGTCCACACCGGCGCCTGACCGGTCAGCAGTCCGGCGGCCACACCGGCGAGTGCCACGTGCCCGAGGCCGTCACCGATGAGGGACAGCCGCCGCTGCACGAGGAAGATGCCGACGACCGGCGCGGCGAGACCGACCAGCGCAGCCGCGAGCAGCGCCCGTTGCATGAAGTCGTAGTCGAGGATCGCCGGCACGCCGGTCACCCGCTGATCTGCGGTCGGGGGAGCCATGCGTCATGGGGGTCGCCCACGTGCGGCTCCTCGACGTGGTGGTCGTCCGGGTGGTGATGGCCCGGCTCGTCCCAGCGCGTCCGCTGCGCACCGTCCAGGGGGCCGTCGTGGGCGACGCGGCCGTCGCGCATGACGACGGCGCGCGCGACCACGTCGGCCAGGGCGGCCAGCTCGTGCGTCACCACCACCAGGGTGGTGCCGCCCGCGGACAGGTCGGCGAGCGTGACGGCCAGGGACAGCTGGCTCGCCGAGTCCACGCCCGCGGTCGGCTCGTCGAGGATCAGGACGTCCGGGTCGGCCGCCAGTGCCCGCGCGATGAGCACACGGCGCTGTTGGCCGCCGGACAGCTCCGCGACGCTGGTGCGCGCCCGGTGTGCGAGACCGACGACGTCGAGGGCCCGCTGCACCGCAGCGGCGTCCTCAGCACGGGCCCGTCGGGCCATCCGGCGCAGTGGCGAGGTCCGGGCGAGTCGACCGCACGCCACAACCTCGGCCACCGTTGCCGGCACTGACGTGGCAACGGTGTGGCGCTGGGGCACGTAACCGACCCGGGCGCGGTCGCGCACCTTGTGCACCGGCGTGCCGAACAACTCGAGCCTGCCGGTTTGGATTCTCGCCAGGCCGAGTGCCGCCCGGACCAGCGTCGTCTTGCCGGAACCGTTCGGGCCGAGCAGCGCGACCGACTCGCCCTGCTCGATCCGAAGGTCGACGTCGTGCACGACCCGGGTATCGGCGTACCCGATGCCGCAGCCGACGTACGCGAGCACCGGCGGTGCGGCCCCGTGGGAGCCGCCGCCGTCGGGATCGTCTGCTGCCGGCGCCGTTGAAGCGGTCACGTACAGGATTGTCCCTCCTGCAGCGCGGTCAGGTTCGATCGCATCACCTGGAGATAGTCTGCACCGGCCGACTCCTCGGTCAGGCCCTCCAGCGGGTCGAGCGTAGCGGTGCTCGCACCGGTCTCCTCGGCCACGGTCTGGGCGACGTCCGGGCTGACCAGGGTCTCGAAGTAGATGGTGTCCACGTCGTTGTCGCGTACGAAGTCGGTGACCTCGGCGAGCTCGGCCGGGCTGGCCTCGTCCTCCGGCGAGAGACCGCTGATCCCCAGCTGGTCGAATCCGTAGCGGTCAGCGAGGTAGCCGAAGGCCTCGTGGCTGGTGACGAGGGTCGTGCTCTCGCAGTCGCTCAGCCCGGCGCGCATCTCCTCGTCCAGAGCCTCGAGGTCCGCTCGCAGGTCGGCGGCGTTCTCCTGGTACGCGTCCGCGCCGTCGGGATCGACGTCGGCCATCCGCTCGGCGAGCGCATCGCCCACCTCGGCGAGGCGCAGGGGGTCGAGCCAGAAGTGTGGGTCCGCAGCGCTTGCCTCGTCGCCGTGCTCGCCGGAGTGCTCGTCACCCTCCTCCTCACCGTGCTCGTCGGAGTGCTCGTCGGCGTGCTCGTCACCCTCCTCCTCACCGTGCTCGTCGGAGTGCTCGTCGGTCGCTGTCAGGTCCAGCGTCGTGAGCTCCCCGGCGTCGACGACGATCGTGTCGCCTGCGATGGACACCGCGTCGTCGACAGCCGGCTGGAAGCCGGACAGGTAGACCACGAGGTCCGCCTCGGTCATCTCGGCGACGTCTTGAGGTGACAGCTCCAGGTCGTGGGCCTCGGCGCCGGGAGGCGTCAACGAGGTGACACCGGCCCGCTCCCCCGCCACCCGCTGGCTGGCCCACTCCAGGGGGTAGAAGGAGGCCATCACCTCGACCCCCGCAGTGCCGGACGCACTGTCCTCGTCACTCCTGCCGCAGGCACTGACCAGTACGAAGAAGAGGGAACCGAGCACGACGCGAGTACGATGGCTAGACATGAGATCGATTCTCATTGTCGTCAGAGGGAAAGTCAAAACGCAGAGGCGCTTCCCCTGGTCTGTCGCTGGCGGGCGCGCTGAGCCACGCCGCTTCTCACCCGGACAGCGTGGCACGCGAACCGACCGCGGGGCACCTGAGCGAGGGCACGGTGAAGACCCACCTGGGCCGAATCTTCGCCAAGCTCGGCGTCCGCGACCGCGCGCACGCCGTTGCCGTCGCCTACGAGACCGGTCTCGTCAGCGCAGGCGGTGAACCGAGCGCGTCAATCGGTCGACCCCCGAGGGTCGCCCGTGCGCGACCCGAAGGCCCATCGCCGCCCGCTAGGCCGTCCCGTAGCGCCGGCTGCGGCGCGCGTACTCCTCGACCGCCGCCCACAGGTTCCGGCGGTCCACGTCGGGCCAGGCCACGTCGGTGAACACCATCTCGGCGTACGCCGCCTGCCAGAGCATGAAGTTGCTCATCCGCTGCTCCCCCGACGTGCGCCAGAACAGATCCACGTCGGGTAGGTCCGGCTCGTCGAGGTAGCGGGCCAGCGTCCGCTCGTCGACCCGCGCCGGGTTCAGCCGGCCCGAAGCGACGTCGAGCGCGAGCGCCCGGGCCGCGTCACCCAGCTCGGCCCGGCCGCCGTAGTTCACGCACATCGTCAGCGTCAGAGCGCTGTTGGCACGGGTGAGCTCCTCGGCCGCCTCCAGCTCGCGCACCACCGAGCGCCACAGCCGGGGTCGCCGCCCGGCCCAGCGCACCCGTACGCCCATGGCGTGCATCTCGTCACGCCGGCGGCGGATCACGTCGCGGTTGAAGCCCATCAGGAAGCGCACCTCCTCGGGCGAACGCTTCCAGTTCTCGGTGGAGAACGCGTAGGCCGAGACGTGCGTGACACCGACCTGCAGGGCGCCTTCGACCACGTCGAACAGGGCTGCCTCACCACGTTCGTGTCCTGCGGTGCGGGGCAGGCCGCGTCGTTTGGCCCAGCGCCCGTTGCCGTCCATCACGATGGCGACGTGGCGAGGCACCTGCTCGCGCGGCAGCTCCGGCGGCGTCAGCTGCGCCACCGGTGTCGATTCAGCGCTCGACATGGTCAGCGCTCGACATGACTCAGGGAGCGCAGACTGCGCTCGAGGTGCCAGGCGAGGTACGCAGCGACCAGGCCGCTGGCCTCGCGGTGGAAGCGCGGCTCGGCGGCGACGACGGCCTCCCAGTCACCCGTCAGCAGGGCCGCCATCAGGGTGACGGTCTGCGGGGAGGGACGGGCAGATCCGGGCAGCCGGCAGTCCGCGCAGAGCATGCCGCCGGCCGAGGAGTTGAACGCGCCGTGCGGTCCGGGCGCACCACAACGGGCACACGCCTCGAACGACGGCGCATACCCCGACACCGACAGCGACCGCAGCAGGAACGAGTCGAGCACCGAGCCCGGCTCCTTGTCACCGGCCGCGAGCGCACGCAGCGCCCCGACCAGCAGGAGGTACTGCTGCAGCGCCGGGTTGCCCTCCTCGCCGGTCAACCGCTCAGCGGTCTCCAGCATCACGGTGCCCGACGTGTACGCGCCGTAGTCGGCTCCGATGCGCGCCCCGAGCAGAGCGCCGTGGGTACCCATCGTCTCGACCTGGGTGATGATGTCCAGCGAGCGACCACGGGCGAACTGCGCATCGACGTGCATGAACGGCTCGAGCCGGGCACCGAAGCGTGAACTGGTGCGCCGCACCCCCTTGGCAACGGCCCGGACGATGCCGCTCTGGCGGGTCAGCAGGGTGACGATGCGGTCGGCCTCACCGAGTTTCTGGGTGCGTAGCACGACGCCTTCGTCACGGTAGAGGCTCACCGGGCCATTGTGCCGCTCCGCACGGCCGCGGGTCGCCCGGCGCACCGACAGCCGAACCGCCCGCGCGGCAACCGTACGTTCATGTCCTCGACCCGGCGGCTCGTCCGACGCCCGCCTCGTCGAAGCACGTACGCAGGAACCCGACTGTCTCGCGGTGCAGTCGGTCGGGTCGGTAGCGCCACTCCAGGATCGACTCCGCCTCCACGAAGCGGCTGTTGACGAGCTCGTCGGCCAGCATCGCGGCGTCGGCCGCCGGGTGGATCGGGTCGTGCGGGTGCCCCACGACCAGCGCCGGGACCTCGATCCGGCGCCGCAGCGGCTTGGACGGCGCGACCCGGCCGAAGAAGAGTCCGTGCACGGTGGCGCCCATCGCCTCCGGGTGCTGCCCGAGGGTGTCGAGCACGATCCCGGGCCAGAACGGCACCATGCCGCGGGGGACGGCGCGGGTCGCGATGCGCACCGCGTCCACGACGAAGGGCGCGACCCGGGAGACCAGCATGAGCGGTGCGAAGGCGACGATCCCCGCCTCGACCGCGTTGTCGAGCACGGGCATCTCGCAGATCATCCCGCGCAGCTGGGGCGTCGCGAGGGCCGCGACCTCGAGGCTGACGTTGGCCCCCAGCGAGGTGCCGCCCACGACGGCCTGTTGGACGCCCAGGTGGTCCAGCAGCGCCACGACCTGCTCGGCGAACGCGGTCATCGAGTAGTACGCCGGGTCGGTGGGCCGGTCGCTGCGTCCATGACCCAGCAGGTCCAGTGCATAGACGTGGAAGCCTGCCCCGGCGACGTGCCGGGCGAGCGGCTCGTGCATGCGGCGCGACATCAGCTGGCCGTGCAGCAGCACGACCACCCGCGCCCCCGAGCCGTACTCGGTGTACTCGAGGCGATGCCCGTCATGGGCGAAGTCACCGATCCGCTCGGAGACGAGGACTGGCATCGGCTGCTCCTTCGCTCCGTCGATCGGTGGCTACTCGACAGTAGGCCGCCTGGTGCCGGCCCGCAGGTCCTCCACGTGGTAGGACCACGCGCCGGACGGCTGGTGGGCGTGGCAGGTCAGCAACGCGGCCTCGCGGCGCCGGCGGGTGACCGTGGCCTCGACCGTGACCGGCAACGACCCGCTGCCGACCAGGTGCACCCGCCAGGCGCCATCGCCCATCGGCTCGACCCGGGTGCAGACGGCGTCGCGCACGCCAGCCGGCCCGAACCGCTCGTGGGCGGCGATGACAGCCGCCTGCACGACCGGAGGCTGATGCGCGAAGCCTCGCAGGTGGGCCGCCGAGACGGCGCCGGCGAGGTGCGCCTCGACGACACCCACGGCGACGTCTGCGTCCAGGTTGCCGTAGTACGTGCCGTCGGGCAGGACGACCAGGTTGGGCGCGAAGCGGTCACCCCCGACGTGGGAGCACTCCCAGGTGCTCTCGGGCCAGTGGGTCGACAAGGCGGCGGCCAAGGGTCGGCCCCGGACCGCGCAGCACGTGTCGTGGCGTCCGTGGGTGCACACCAGGAGCAGTGGAGCTGCCGGCGGACCCGGTGCGGCACCGGCGCCGACGTCGCCGGCCAGCAGGTCCGCAGCGGCGAGCAGCTCCCGGTCGCCCTGCCAGCTGCCCCACCGTACGCCACCGGACTGGGCGTCGACCACGGCCCAGGACCGGGTCGCCGACGGTATCGATCGGCCGTGCCGGCGGACCATCAACAGCCGGGTACGGGTGGCGCGCACCGCCGCCACGATGCGTTCGCACACGTCGGGGAGGATGCCCGCGCCGCCGAACGCGTCGTGCGCCCACGGACCCGGGTGCTCGATCAGCAGCCACCGCTGCGCCGAGACCGCGGTGGCGGCGAGCGGGTCACCCCGCTCTCGTGCCGCGTCGGTGCACCGGAGGTTGCCGATCATGACCTCAGGCTGTCGCACGCGTGCAACGACCGGGCCAGCGGGGCGGTCACCGCCGAGACGGCACGAGCACCGCGGAGGCCAGCAGCCGTCTCGCCAGGTCGCGCCCGATCCGCGCCACCGGGGTCGGGTCTCCGGCCAGCAGCATACGCACGACGTCCGCCTCGCCGTCCTCGAGGCGCAGTGTCGCGGCGCGACTGCGCAGTTCCGCGGACCCGTCGACCCTCTCGGCGATCAATGCGTCGAGATGGGAGCGCAGCTGCAGCAGATCGTCGTCGTGCAGGTCACTGCCGGCCCGCAGCTGGGCCAACGGGCCCACCGGAGCCGCCCGCTGGGCGTCGCGCGCCGGGCCCGCCAGACCGGCCGCGACGTCTGCCGCACGCACATCCGACAAGGCCTTGAGCAGCCGGTCGCGAACGAGTTCGACGTCGCCTTCGATCGCGTCGGGATCGCCGACGCAGACACCCAGGCCGAGCGAGGCGCGCACCGCTGAGTCGCCGCCGAGGCGGCTGACCGCCTCGGCGACCAGCTGCTCGGCGAGGGTGAATCGGGTCCAGATGTGCACACCGACCGTGAGGTGGGTGCTGATACCGCCGAGGGCCGTCGCGGCGTGCAACGTCCCGCGGGGGAGGTACAGGACGTCGCCGGGGCGGAGCACTGTGTCGATCGTCGGCTCGGCCCCGGCGGCCCGCTCGACGGCTGCGCGGTGGTCGGTCCACGGCTGGTCACGCAGCGGCGACTCGTGCACCGGCGCATGGACGGACCAGCGCTTCTCGCCCTCGACCTGCAGCACGAACACGTCGTGCACGTCGTAGTGGTCACTGAAACCGCGCGACGTCGGCGGTGTCACGTAGGCGTTGACCTGCACGGGGTGGCCGAGGTCGGCGGCGAGCTGTTGGGCGAAGGTGATGATCGGCGGCCAGAGGCGGTGCAGCCCCTGCAGGACAAGGGTGGCGCCGTCTGCGAAGAGCGCGACCAGCTTGTCGTCGCTGACCTGGTCGGCGATGCCGGCGCCGGTGCCGCCGGGTGCGGTGAAAACGCGGTCCCCCAGCGTCGTGCCGTCCTTGGCCACCCGCAGGAACGGTGTCCGCAGGCCGCGTTGCGAGACCAGCTCGTCGACCGCACCCGGCTCGAGCAGGTCGTCGAAGCCGCCGGCCAGGTCCTTGGCACGGCTGAGCAACGGACTGCGGCCCCAGCCCTGCGCGGCGAAGGCGTCGCGGTCACCAGCGACCAGGCGACGCAGACCGAATGGGTGCCCGGAGGTCGGCCCGGGCACCCCGGTCGTCGAAGCTTCCGTCACCCGGCCGGACCGTCGGCACCACCATCGTGCACGCCGGGCGTACCGTCGGCACCACCATCGGCAGGACCCTCGGCCCCGTCGTCCGCACCGTCATCGGCACCGCCGTCCGCACCGCCGTCCGCACCGCCGTCCGCACCGCCGTCCTGCACGCCGGGCGCACCGCTCGCGCCCCCGTCCGCGGGTCCTTCCTCGTTCTCTGGTGTGGTCTCGCTCATCTTTGCCTCCCAGCTGTATCGGGGTGACCGTGGCGATCACCTGCGGCACCAGGCGGTGTCGCTGCTCCATCTGTACCCCGTCCGGCCGGATACAGCATCCGGTAGTGCCCGGTAGCCTCAGGCGCGGTCGTCGGCGGCCTCGTCGTCGGTCTCCGTGGCGTCGTCTGCCCGGTCGGCCTCGGCGGTGTCGTCCACGTGGCGCAAGGTCCCGGCGTCCACGTCGAGCCGTCCGCGACGACATCCGGGCATCTGCAACGGCAACGCGTCGGCGAGCAGGCTGTTGACGACGGCCTCCAGCGGCACTGCCTCTGCGTCCTCGTACGGGAAGTCCTCGTCGGCGGACCACGCTGCCTTCAGCCGCTCGAGCCCGGCTTCGCGCATCGTGCGCTCGTCGTCGACGAACAGCTCCAGGGCCATCTCCACGCTGATCCGATCGGCCATCGTCGGCACTCACCGTCCCGGGCACGCGGTCGGCACCCTGTGTCCGACGTTAGACCCGCCGATGCCACCACGCAGGGTGAGCGTCGCCACGATACTCAGTGGCCGACCGTACACACGCCGCGGCAGGGTCTCGGCCGTGCTTGCAGGCCGTACTACCTGTCCTGGAACGCTTCTACGACGGGGAGCCACGCCCGGTCGCCGACGAGCACGCCGTCGGTCCGTTCAGTCTGTTCGTCGCTCGGCACGGATGGCCGTACCATGCACGCCCGCGCCACCTTGCCATCCAGCCGCTGTCGGAGGGGGCGCTCAAGTAGTGCCCGTGCCCGTGCCCCTGCCCGAGCGCGCTGGGGCGCCCCGCTTGTCGCACCCTCGCAGGGTATCGCCTTCCGATACGTCCACGGCACGTGTATCATCATCATCTGATGCCGATAAGCGTGCTAGGAGTGAGGGATGCGGACAACGCTGGCCTTGGATGACGATCTCGTGATGGAAGCGCAGCGCCTGACGGGAACCAGCCAGAAGAGCGTGCTGGTTCATGAAGCCCTGCGGGCGCTGATCGAGCGTGAAAGCGCTCGGCGCCTGGCGAAACTGGCGGGCAGCGAACCAGCCGCACAGGGGATCCCGAGACGGCAGACGTCGCCTGCGTGATTCTCGTCGACACCTCCGTCTGGATCGACCACCTGCAGATCGGTGATCCGCAGCTCACGACGTTTCTCAACGATAGTCATGTGCTTGCCCACCCCTGGGTAACCGGTGAACTCGCACTCGGCCAGTTGGCTCGTCGCAGCGAGATCCTCGGACTCCTCCGCAACCTCCCGCAAGCGCGGGTCGCCACAGATACCGAAGTCCTGGACCTAGTTGAGAAGCGGCGTCTGTTCGGACTCGGCATCGGGTACGTCGACGCGCACCTGCTCGCCGCGACCCTGCTGACACCAGACTCAGACCTGTGGACACGTGACAAACGGCTGGCTGCAGCCGCCGCACAGATCGGGATCACCAGCGTGGAGACGTCCCGCCCCTGAGGGCGCGATGTGCGCAGCGGGATCCCATCCGGGCGGGGTCGCCCCTCGGGGGTGCGTGAGGATGGAGCCTTGGCCACTCTGCACACAGCTCGCATCCGGCTCGTCCCGTTGTCGGACGAGCAACTCGAGCACGAGGTCGACCTCGACTCTGATGCCGAGGTGATGCGCTACCTGGGCAACGGTCGGGCGCGCACCCGCGAGGAGGTCGACAGGCTCCACCGGCGTCGTCTCGAGGGCTGCGCGACGGGTTCCGGGTCTCGGCTTCTGGGCCGGGTTCGTCGACGATGAGTTCGTCGGCTGGTGGATCCTCGAGCCGCCGGAGCGCGCCGATCAAGGCCCAGTCGACGGACAGGCCGAGCTCGGATACCGGATCCCGCGCCGCCACTGGCGCAACGGGGCTTGGCGAGTGAGGGAGCGCGCGAGCTCATCCGGCACGGGTTCGAGAACCTTGAACTGAGGCGGATCTTCGCCGAGACGAGGACGGTCAACGCCGGCTCGCGCGCGACAAGGACCGCCGTCGGCGTGCAGCGTGTCCGGACGCTCCACACGGACCGGGAGGGGCCCATCTCGGGCAGTGAACTGGGCGAGGTTGAATACGCGATCTCCCGTGAGCAGTGGCTCGCTCGCTGCGGATGACGCGGTGGCGGGTGGGGTGAGCACGGTGTTCCTGTCCGCGGGGTGACGACACGGTGGCGCGTGTGTACGAGCGGGTCGGGTTCGTACGGGTCGGCACGGCCTGCGTCGCCGAGGCCGACTGAACCGCGCCGACGCGCCCGGGATGCGGGTGACTTGTGTCTGGGCGGCGGGCGAGGGACGGTGGAACCTCCTGCATTCAACGGCAAAGGAGACACGTGCTCACCCTCACCGAGAACGCGAGCCACGTCGTGAAGTCCATTACCGAGCAGAGCACCGACACGCCGACCGCGGGCCTGCGGATCAGCACCGAGGGTGCCGAGCCGGGTGAGATGGGCCTGGCAGCCGCCGAGGTGCCGCAGCCCGGCGACCAGGTCGTGGAGGAGGCCGGCGCCCGCATCTTCATCGAGGACAGCGCGGCGACGCTGCTCGACGACAAGACCCTGGATGCCATGGTCGACGAGTCGGGAGCCGTGCAGTTCGCGGTGGCCCCGCAGGGCTGACCCACACGTCAGACGACGCCCGCCGCCCCCTGGGGACGGCGGGCGTCGTCATGTCCGCGAGGCCGCGACCACCGCGTCCATCTCAAGCGCGGTGACGATCCGGTCGGCGCGAACGCGTGTCGGCACGACGACGTCTGCGTTCGCCTGATCACTGCCGGTCGCCCACGCCTTCGCGTCGGTGCACGACTTGCCGTAGGCCCGGTGGCGATCCACCAGGCGCGACAGGCGTACGGAGTCCTCGACGTCGACGTACCAGCAGGCGTCGAGCAGCGGGCGCACGCCGGCCCAGGCGCCCTCGCCCACCAGCAGGTAGTTGCCCTCGGTCACCACCAGCGGCACAGTGCCCGGCACCACGATGGCGTCGGGCACCGGAGCATCCACGACGCGGTCGAAGTCCGGGGCGTGCACGGTGCCGTCGACACTGCGCAGGCGGGTCAAAACCGAGACGTACGCCCGGGCGTCGAACGTGTCCGGTGCACCCTTGCGGTCCCGTCTCCCCAGTCGTAGCAGCTCCTCGTCGAGCAGGTGGAAGCCGTCCATGCCGACCAGGACAGCGCGCTGCCCGAGGATGGTGACGAGGGCGCGGGCCAGGGTCGACTTGCCCGCACCCGGGGGACCCGTGATGCCGAGGATGCAGCGCGCGCCGGCGGCCAGCTCCCGTGCCTCGCCCAGCAGGTCACTCACCGTGGCATCGTGGCACTACCCGCGCCGGCGAACGCGCCCGGTGCGTCACTTGCCATGGCATTTTGTCACTGCCCATGGGCTGCAACCCATGGGCGGTGACGTTTACCAGGGGGCCCTGGTAAACCGCGGCCGGCCGGGTCAGGCAACCCGGTTGATCGCAGACACAACGGCCTTGAGCGACGCAGTGACGATGTTGGCGTCCAGCCCGACGCCCCACACGATCTCGTCGCCGATCTCGCACTCGACGTAGGCCGCGGCGATCGCGTCGCCGCCGGAGGACAGCGCATGCTCGGCGTAGTCGAGGACCCGCACATCGTGGCCGATGCTCGACAGCGCGTCGCAGAACGCGGCAATCGGACCGTTGCCCCGCCCGGACAGCTCCGTGTGCTCCCCGCCCACGTACACGACCACGTCGAGCCGGTCGTCCTGGCCGGCAGCCGAGGACGTGTGCACCGTGTTGAGCTGTAGGGGCGCGTCCCGCTCGAGGTACTCGTCGCGGAAGAACTGCCAGATCGCGTCGGAGCCGACCTCGCCACCCTCGTCGTCGGTGTACTGCTGCACGATCCGGCTGAACTCGATCTGCAGGCGCCGCGGCAGGTCGAGCATGTGCTCGGCCTTCATGATGTACGCGACCCCGCCCTTGCCGGACTGGCTGTTGACCCGGATGACCGCCTCGTACGACCGGCCCACGTCGTGCGGGTCGATCGGCAGGTACGGCGCTTTCCACGGGTGCTCGGCCACGCTGTGCCCCGCTGCCGCCGCTTCCAGCTCGAGCGCCTCCAGGCCCTTCTTGATCGCGTCCTGGTGCGAGCCGGAGAACGCCGTGTAGACCAGGTCACCGGCGTACGGGTGGCGCGGATGCACGGGGAGGCCGGTGCAGTACTCCACGGTGCGGCGAATCTCGTCGATGTCGGAGAAGTCGATCTGCGGATCGATGCCCTGGCTGTACAGGTTCATGCCCAGCGTGACCAGGTCGACGTTGCCGGTGCGCTCACCGTGACCGAACAGGCAGCCCTCGACCCGATCCGCACCGGCCAGCAGCGCCAGCTCGGTGGCCGCGACAGCGGTGCCGCGGTCGTTGTGCGGGTGCAGCGAAACGACCGCGTGCCCGCGACCGCGCAGTTGACGACCGAACCATTCGATCTGGTCGGCGTAGACGTTGGGCGTGGACATCTCCACGGTGGCCGGCAGGTTGAGGATGATCTCACGGTCCGGACCGGGCTGCCAGACGTCCATCACCGCCTCGCAGACGTCGACCGCGAACTCCGGTTCGGTGTCGGTGAAGATCTCCGGCGAGTACTGGTAGCCGAAGCGAGTGCCCTCCAGGTGCTCGTCGGCGTACTTCATGACGAGCTCGGTCCCGCGTACGGCGATCGCGCGGCACTCGTCCCGGCCGACGCCGAACACCACGCGGCGAAACAGCGGTGCTGTCGCGTTGTAGAGGTGCACGTTGGCGTCCCGGGCCCCGACCAACGACTGGATCGTCCGCTCGATCAGGTCCTCGCGGGCCTGGGTCAGTACGGAGATGGTGACGTCGTCGGGGACCAGCCCGCTGTCGACCAGCTCGCGTACGAAGGCGAAGTCGGTGTCGCTGGCCGACGGGAAGCCGACCTCGATCTCCTTGTAGCCCATGTGCACGAGCAGCTCGAACATCCGCTTCTTGCGGCCGGGGGTCATCGGGTCGATCAGGGCCTGATTGCCGTCGCGCAGATCGGTCGACAGCCAGCGCGGTGCGCTCGTGAGCGTCCGGTTCGGCCAGGTGCGGTCGGGAAGGTCGATCGGCGGGAACGCCGCGTAGCGACCGAACGGCATCGGGGTGGGCTGCTGGGCATGGATCGCCATGGTGGTGCTTCTCCTCGCGGGGGGACGCGTCAGGGGGCTCGACTGGCCGGCACGCACGAACTCCGCGGCGAGGGGCGGCCTGTCAGCGGGCCCCGCCGCGGCAGCCAAGGAGGAGCGCCACGTGAAACATCGATGCCCAGGCTACTCCCACCAGGCTGCACCGACGCATCCAACCTCGCACCGGCAGCCCGGCGGTACCGTGCAGTTCCACGCCGACGGGGGGTACGAGTTCCCGCGTCAACCCGCGTGGGAGGGGGGCGTCCGACATTCGTCCTGTTAAAGCGCCCCGGTCGCTCAACAAGGCAACCCGTCGCCGGTCTGAGTGTCCTCGACTGGGAATAACCCCGTGCAGCGGGTGCCCCCGTGATGGTGGAGTGGGTTGGGTGCACATCGAGGAGGTCGACCCCCGGGCTCTGGGCGACGCGACCGCAGCCGGCGTCGCGGACATCCTGACCGCTGCCGCTGCGCACGACGTACCCGGCAGCCGCCCCGCCCATCCTGATTCGGTGCGGCTGCGCAAGCGGTACGGCTGGGGCGACGACGGCCGCGTGGGATGGATGGCAGTCGCTCACGACCGCGACCGGCTGGTCGGGACGGTGGCCGTCATGCTCCCGGCGCGCGACAACCTGCACCTCGCGTACGTCTGGACCACTGTGCATCCCGACGCGCGCCGTGACGGCGTCGGCGGAGACCTGCTCGAGCGTGCGGAGTCGTGGGCTGTCGCCCGGGGGCGTAGGACCGTGACCGGATTCGCAGTGCGCGACGGTCCGGGCGCAGCGTTCGCCGCGTCCCGCGGCTACACCTCCGGACTGGACAACGCCCTACGCACGCTCGCGCTGCACGACTCCCCCACGCCCTGGAGCGACCTGCGCGACGCGTCGTTGTCGCCCGACCATGAGCTGGTACGGATGGCCGGAGCCACCGACGAGTCGCTGCTGCCTGATCTGGTGCCGGTCTACGAGGGCATCAGCGACGCCCCGACCGGTGAGATCGACGTGCAGCCGGAGACCTACGACGTGCAGACGGTGCGGTCGTACGAGCAGGCGATGCTCGCGCGTTCACAGCGGATGTACCGGGTGCTGGCCCGGCGACGACGTGACGGCGCGTGGGGCGGGCACACCATCGCCGTCGTGGACGCCTTCGTCGACGCGTGGGCCTTCCAGGAGGACACTGCCGTGCTCGCGGCCCACCGAGGGCACCGACTCGGGCTGGCGATGAAGGCCGACCTATACGCGTGGTTGAGCGAGTCCGAGCCGCAGGTGCGGCAGGTGCTGACGTTCAACGCCGAGAGCAACGCGCACATGCTCGCGATCAACGAGGCGATGGGCTTCGAGCTGGTTGCCCGGTCGGTCCAGGTGCAGCGCAAGCTGTAGGTACGGGGTGCACGAAGACTGCGAGTGGGCGCAGATCGACCACTCGCGCGGCGGCGGGTGGTGCATCTGCGCACACTCGCGTGCCGGGTGCCCTGCCTAGCGGGCAAGCCCGGCGGCGATGACGGCCTGCACCCGATACCACTCCCCTCCATCGTCACCGTGCCGTACGGCCGGGAGCAGACCCGCAGGTGCAACCACGACAGGGCGGGAGCGGCCCCCTTAGGCCACGCGGCATCTGCGGGCATCGGCGCGTCCACGCCCGTCGCGGTCACCTGGTCGGCCGCCGGCTCGTCGAGGGGTAGCGCGAAGTCGTAGCGGGCCACACCTGGAGGAAGAGGTCGGCGAAGTACGCCCCGAAGCGGTGGCCCGCGATCGCGCAGGCGTTGTCAGCCCCGCTCGCCTTGGCGGTGACCGGGTTCGCGAAGATCAACGCGAACTCGTCGCGGTGCGCCAGCGACCAGCGACCAGCGACGAAATGCAGCCGACACTGCTGGTCCCGGCGACGATGGAGGTGCTCGGCAACGCGAACTGGGGGGCGCCGGCGCCGTTGCGCGCCTGGTGGGATCGGCACGGGTTGCGTCAGGAACCGGCCGGCGGCGAGCCCGCTGCGCGCCCGCTCGTCGGTGCCACCACCGGATCACTGGATCGGACCCGACCGGATCGGCAAACTCATCGGCGGGGGCGCAAGCTGCCCGCCCCCGCCCCTGTGGGCGCCTACAATCGCCACCAGGCCCGGGGCACCGGAGCCTGGTCGACGCAGCAGACCGAGAGGGGGCGAGGTGCGGACGTACCTGGCGGGCAGGACGCGACGGGCAATCACGTGGGTCGCTGTCGTCGTGTTGACAGCATCCGGGTGTACGAGTGCCTCCAATATCAGCGAGCCCGACCAGGTGTCGACCGACAACGCCTCCCCGGACGAGCCGGCCGAGCCGGACGAGCCGGCCGACGACGAACCCGTCGAGTCCGAGGAGGAGCCGGCCAAGGCCACGCCACCGCCGCCCCCGCGGGTCGAGCGTCCGACGGCCGGCGACTGCGTGCGGCTGCGCCAGCCCGACGTCTTGTCCGACGTGCTGGTCGGCCTGCCGGAACCGAGCAGGTGCCGGGGAGCCACCGGCCAGTACGTCTCGGTGCGCGCCCTGAGCCCGGCCATGCGCAGGGCGGCGACCAGCTCCGACGTCGACGCCCTGTCGTCCCTCACCTCCACGCGCTGCCGGCAGGACGCTCTGGGCTGGCTGGGCACCGACAACGAGGGCCTGGAGATCAGCCAGTTCCGTAGCCTGCCGAGCGTGCCGCTACCCGACGAGGTCGCGGCCGGCGCCGGTTTCGTCGCCTGCACGACGTACGTCATCAAGCGCCGGACCGCTCTGCTGAGGTTGACCCGGTCCACCGAGCAGATCCTCGACTCACGCCGTGGTCTCGACTACTCCAGCTGCGCCCGGGCGGCCATCACGAATGCGGGCAACGCCACCCAGGTCTGCTCGATCAAGCACAACTGGCGGGCGGTCGCGTCGGCACGGCTGGGCGAACCGGATGACACGTACCCCGGCGACCGACGGCTGCGCGCACGCATGCAGGGGATCTGCGAGGTGGCGGTCGGCAACTACGTCGACACCACGGGAACCTACGAGTACGGCTACACGTGGCCCACGCGTCAGACCTGGAGCGACGACGACCGGTTCGGACTCTGCTACACCAAGACCCCGGACTGAAAGAGCCTCAGAACCCCAGGCGGCGCAGCTGGCGCGGGTCGCGCTGCCATTCCTTGGCGACCTTGACCCGCAGGTCGAGGTGCACCGGCGTACCGAGCAGCTTCTCGATCTCTGCCCGCGACGTGCTGCCGATGTGCTTCAGCCGGCTCCCCTGGTGCCCGATGACGATGCCCTTCTGGCTGTCGCGCTCGACGTACAGGAACGCCCGGACGTCCAGCAGTGGTCGCTCCGCGGGACGGTCGGGGCGCGGCACCATCTCCTCCACCACGACAGCGATCGAGTGCGGCAGCTCGTCGCGTACCCCCTCCAGCGCGGCCTCCCGGATGAGCTCGGCAACCAGGGTCTGCTCCGGTTCGTCGGTGAGGTCGCCGTCGGGGTAGAGCGCCGGTCCCTCCGGGAGCAGCCCGATCAGCAGGTCGCGCAAGAGCTCGACCTGGTCGCCGCCGGTGGCCGAGACCGGCACCACCTCACGCCAGTCCAGCCCGAGCTGCTGGCCCAGTGAACCGATGCCGCTGAGGTGTTCGGCCAGCCGGTCCGAGCTCACCAGGTCGGTCTTGGTGGCAATGGCCACCGCGGGCTTGCGTCGGATCTGGGCGACCTCGGAGACCAGGTAGCGGTCGCCGGGCCCGATCTTCTCGTCCGACGGCAGACAGATGCCGACGACGTCGACCGTCGACCAGGTGCTGCGGACCACGTCGTTGAGACGCTCACCGAGCAGGGTGCGCGGGCGGTGCAGGCCCGGCGTGTCCACGAGGACGAGCTGAGCGTCGGGCCGGTGCACGAGCCCACGGACGGCATGCCGGGTGGTCTGCGGCTTCGCGGAGGTGATGGCGATCTTGGCGCCGACGAGCGCATTGGTCAGCGTCGACTTGCCAGCGTTGGGGCGTCCGACGAGGCAGGCGAATCCCGAGCGGTGCGGGGTGTCGCCCACGGTCACGTCCGCAGCGTCGTACGCAGCACACCGGCCGGGTCGGCCACGAGCACCATGACGTCCGCGCCGGCGGCGTCCCGTACGACGGTGACGTCGGGGTCTTCGCCGGCGTCGCTGACCACGGCCGCGGCCTCCAGGCCGGTGGCACCGGAGGACACGGCCATGGCGACGGCGGTCTGCAGGGCGCTGAGCTGGAGCGAGGCCAGCTGCACCGAGGTCGCGACGTAGGTCCGACCGTCGACGTCGCGGACCGCCGCGGCCTCGGGCGCCTCCGTGCGCACACGGCAGGCGCGCGCGAGCGTCACGAGCTTGGCATCCTCGTCGTTGAGGTTCAGGTCATCGGGCATGGGGCTCAGGCTATCCCCGCGGACGCATGGGCCACGACCAGCGCGATCCGCTCAGGCCGGAACAGCCCGGTCTTGGACGTCCTCCTGCCGGCCGGGCCGTCGGACGAGCACGGTGCCGACCCGGTTTCGCCGCCCGGTGGGTGCCTCGGCCTGCAGCAGCAGACCCTCGACCTCGACCTCGCTGCCAGGGATCGGCACCTTGCCCAGGTGCTTGGCCATGAAGCCGCCGACGGAGTCCACGTCCTCGTCGTCGAGCTCGAGACCGAACAGGTCACCGAGGTCGTCCACCGCGAACCGCGAGCTCACCCGGACAGCACCGTCCGCGAGCTGCTCCACGGCGTCGGGCTCCACGTCGTACTCGTCGGTGATCTCCCCCACGATCTCCTCGAGGATGTCCTCGATGGTGACCATGCCGGCCGTACCGCCGTACTCGTCGACCACCACCGCGACGTGGGTGCGGCTGGCCTGCATCTCCTGCATCAACGCCACGACCGGCTTGGAGTCGGGCACGAACAGGCAGCCGCGGGCCAGCGACTCGACGCGCTCGGTCGTCTCGGCGTCATGGTTGTCGAAGACACGCTTGGTGACGTCCTTGAGATAGGCCATCCCGATGACGTCGTCGAGGTTCTCGCCGGTCACCGGGATGCGCGAGAAGCCGCTGCGCAGCGCCAGCGACATCGTCTGGCGCAGCGTCTTGTGCTTCTCGATGAAGACCATGTCGGGACGCGGGACCATGACCTCGCGCACGATCGTGTCGCCGAGCTCGAAGACCGAGTGCAGCATCTTGCGCTCACCGGACTCTATGAGCATCGACTCCTCGGCGAGGTCGACCATCTCACGCAGCTCGGCCTCCGACGAGAACGGACCCTCCCGAAACCCCTTGCCAGGGGTCAGGGCGTTGCCGAACAGGATCAGCAACCGAGGCACCGGGCCCAGCACCCGGGTCAGCCCGATGACGGTCCCCGCCGACAGGAGCGCCACCCGCTCCGCGTGCTGGCGGCCCACGGTGCGTGGAGCGACTCCGATCGCGACGTAGGACACGACCACCATGACACCGGCTGCGAGCACTACCCGCTGCCAGGTGCCGTCGAAAGAGTCGGCCACGACGAGTGCCACGAGGACGATCGAGGTGGTCTCGGCGACCATGCGCAGCAGCAGTACCGTGTTGAGGTAGCGCGCGGGATCGTCAGTGATGCGCTGCAGACGCGGCGCACCGGGGCGCTGCTCGGCGAACAGCTCGGCGGCGCGCGCCCGGGAGAAGGAGGACAGCGCCGCGTCGGCCGAGGCGAAGAAGCCGGCGACCAGGGACAGCACCACGGCGGTGCCGAGCATCCACAGGTCGGCGCTCACGGCAGCGCACCGGGTCGAGTGCCGGGCGGGCGGACGTCACCGGGCTCGGGGAGCTCGTCGCCGCCGCTGACGCCGTGCCACTCCGCGAGCAACCTGGCCTGCAGGGCGAACATCGCCCGGTGCTCGTCGGGCTCGGCGTGGTCGTAACCCAGCAGGTGCAGGATCCCGTGGGTGGTCAGCAGCCGCATCTCGTCCAGCGGGCCGTGTCCGGCCTCGTCGGCCTGACGCCCGGCCACGGCGGGGCACAGGGCGATGTCGCCGAGGTAACCCTCCGGCGGGTCCTCGCCGTCGCCTCCCGGCTCGAGCTCGTCCATCGGGAAGGACAGGACGTCGGTCGCCGAGTCGGTGCCCATCCACTGCCGGTTCAGGGTGGAGATCGTGGCCTCGTCGACCAGGCGCAGGCACATCTCGGTGCCCGGGTGCAGGCGCATCCGGCGCATCACGAACCGGGACAGCTTCGTCAGCTCGACGACGTCCACCTCGGTGCCCGACTCGTTGAGCACCTCGACACTCATGCCGCCCCCCGGCTCAGGCGCCGGACCGGCGCGGGCCGGCTGACGGTGCCGAGGTGGTGGTCGACTGCTGCCCGACGTCGTACTTCTCGTACGCGGCGACGATGCGCCCGACCAGCTTGTGGCGGACGACGTCCTGCCCGGTGAGCCGCACGAACTCGACGTCCTTGACGCCCTGGAGGATTCCCTCGACGACACGCAGGCCGCTGCTGGTGCCCGAGGGCAGATCGACCTGGGTGACGTCACCGGTCACGACCATGCTCGAACCGAAGCCCAGGCGGGTCAGGAACATCTTCATCTGCTCCGGCGAGGTGTTCTGCGCCTCGTCCAGGACGATGAAGGCGTCGTTGAGGGTGCGTCCCCGCATGTACGCCAGCGGCGCGACCTCGATGGTGCCGGCGGCCAGCAGCTTCGGCACCAGCTCGGGGTCGAGCATGTCGTGCAGCGCGTCGTACAACGGACGCAGGTACGGGTCGATCTTCTCGCTCAGCGTGCCGGGCAGGAAGCCGAGTCGTTCGCCGGCCTCGACCGCCGGCCGGGTCAGGATGATCCGGTTGACCTCCTTGGCCTGCAGGGCCTGCACCGCCTTTGCCATCGCCAGGTACGTCTTGCCGGTACCCGCCGGCCCGATGCCGAACACGATCGTGTGCTGGTCGATCGCGTCGACGTAACGCTTCTGGTTCAGCGTCTTGGGCCTGATGGTGCGTCCGCGGTTGGACAGGATGTTGAGGCTGAGGACCTCGGCGGGACGCTCCTTGGTCTCCTCCCGCAGGATCGAGATGGAGCGCTCGACGGTCTCGGGGGACATCCCCTGCCCGGTGCGGATCATCGTGACCAGCTCGTCGAGCAACCGCTCGACGAGAGCGGCCTCGGAAGGGGCGCCGGCGATGCTGACGGTGTTGCCCCGGACGTGGACGTCGGCATCGAACTCTCTTTCGATGACCGCGAGGTTCGCGTCGCGGGGGCCGAGCAGCGCAACCATGGGGATGCTGTTCGGGATCGTGACCGTGTACTGGGTGATGGGTTGCTCAGACATGGGCGCCCTGCCTAGCGGGCACGTCCTCCTGTGCTCGGCCGAAGTCTGTCATCGCGCCGTGGGACGGCGGACCCGACCCATGGTACGCACGCTGTCGCGGTGAGCGCTGCATCCCGGGCGACCACGGGGTCACCCCGGGGGCCAACCAAGGTCTCGTCCGGCCAGGACGTGCCCGTGTGCGTGCACGACGCTCTGGCCAGCGGCGGCCCCGGTGTTGAAGACCAGCCGGTACGCGTTCCCCATGCCCTCGAGGTCGGCGACAGCCCAGCAGTCGGCGAGCAGGGCTGCGGCCTCGTCGGGGGCGGTCGCGACCAGCGACCCGATGTCGGCGACGTGTCGCCGCGGGACCACCAGCACGTGCGTCGGCGCCTGCGGGTCGAGATCACGGAAGGCCACGTTGTGGTCACTGGAGTGCACCACCTCGGCCGGCACCTCCCCCGCCACGATGGAGCAGAAGACGCAGTCCGGGTGGGTCGTCATCGTGGGCCTCCTCGTCCACCGCTTGCGGTGGTGGCACGCTGATCGGGTCGAGGGCCAACCTACTGGTGGCATGGCCGACCGCACGCCCGAGACGCGCGTGAACCGGCGGCGGGGCTCGCGCGTGATGTCAGCATGAGGCAGGCGCAGGTGATCACGGAGGGGGCCATGGGCGACCACTCGACCAGACCTTCGCAGAGCACGGCCACACCGACGCTCGCCCGGGACCCCGACGTGGCGGTCACCGCGTTGTACTCCGCCCACTACGCCGCGCTGGTACGCCTCGCGACCATGCTCCTGCACGACCAGGGGCGGGCCGAGGAGATCGTGCAGGACGCCTTCATCTGCGTGCACGGACGGTGGCGGAGGATCAAGGAGCCGGACAAGGCCGTCGCCTACCTGCGGACCACCGTCCTCAACCGCTCCCGCTCGGAGCTGCGGCACCGAAAGGTCGTCGCCAGGCACGAGCCGGAGCCACCAGGCGCCGCCGCCAGCGCCGAGTCCCACGTCCTGGCCCGGGTGCAGCGAGACCAGATGCTGGCCGCGCTCGACGGGCTGTCCGACCGGCAGCGAGAGGTGCTGATCCTGCGGTACTACCTCGACCTGTCGGAGGCCGACATCGCCGCCACCCTGGGGATCAGCCGCGGTGCGGTCAAGAGCCACAGTTCACGCGGCATCGCCGCCCTGCGCACCGCCTGGGAGCACTGACATGCCTGATCGAACCGAGGACGCCCTGCGCGCCGCACTGCGCAGCCGCGGCGAGGAGATCCGCCCGACCCCGGCGCTGCCGGGCATCCTGCACCGCGCTCGGCGCGGGCGCCCGGCCCGGCGTTGGCTCCCGGCGGTGGGCATTGCCATCGCGTCGGTGGGCCTGGTGGCCGGTGCAGTGGTCGTGGTGGGCGACCTCGGCACCGGCTCCGGCGACAACCCTCCGGTGGCCGGGCCGGACGGTGGCAGCGGCGACGACGACTCGGACCGGACCGGACCCGCCGACGAGGGTGTGGTGACGGCGCCGGTCGGCAGCAAGATCCCGATGGCGATCTATGCCTCCGCACCCGACCTGGGCACGCCGTACGGAGACATCTACGCCGGCGAGTTCATCGTCACCTCCACCGGGGACGTGGGTGTCGACGCGGTGAACGCGCTGCTGGAGCAGAAGTCCGAGCGCCAGGACGTCTTCTGCAACCTGTGGTCCGGTCCGGGTCCCACGCCGGAGCCGGTGGCCGGCGTGACCTCGGTGACCCACCTCGACGGTCTGGTGACCGTCGACCTTGACCGTGACGTCGCGGACCCGTTCCCCGCCATGCGTACTGTCTGCCCGATCGATCCGCAGCTGCAGCAGCTCGTGCACACGGTGACCTCCGCACTGCGCACCGAGGATCCGGTGCTGGTCACCATCAACGGCGAGCCGGCGGACGAGGTGTTCGGCGTGAGGATCGACCGACGACCGGTCGGGCCCGACATGACGGTCCTGCGCGGCATCCGCCCGCAGACGCCCGAACAGGGGGCCGTGGTCTCCGGGCCGGTGACCGTGACCGGCGAGTCGGACACCTTCGAGGCCAATGTCGTGGTGCGGGCCTTCCAGGACGGCGAGCAGGTCGCTCAGGTCATCGGTATGGGTGGCAGCTACGGCGAGTTCGCGCGGTACGAGCTGACCCTGCGCGGCCTCGAGCCCGGCGACTACACGCTGAAGACGTTCACGGTCAACGCCGCCGGAGGCGGGCCGGAGGCGTACGCGGAGATCATGTACCCCGTGTACACCGACATCACGGTGCAGTGATCGGCCGCTGAGCCGCCGCTGACCTGGCGAGGGGGTCCCCCATGCCAATTGGTTCGCCGCAGGGGACCCCCTCGCCACTCCGACCGGGGCCGCAGCTCAGGCCCAGCGCGGCGTACGCGACAGCAGCGCCGCGCACGCCGCGACGCCGGCCGTGGAGGTCCGCAGCACGGTCGGTCCCAGGCGTACCGGCTCGACCCCGAACGCCGCCAGCTCCTCGTCGCCGATGCCCCCCTCGGGACCCACCACGACGACCACGTCACCGGCGGCAGGAACCTGCAAAGAGCTCAGCGGCACGGTCGCGGACTGGTGCAGGACCACCGCCAGGGCGGCGTCGGCGAGTCGGCCGGCCACGTCGGTCGTACACGCGAGGCCGACGACCTCCGGCGCCCGCGAGCGACGTGACTGCTTGGCCGCCTCACGAACCGTCGAGCGCCACCGGGCCAGCGACCTCGCGGTGCGTTCTCCTCGCCACTGCACCACTGACCGCGACGCCGACCAGGGCACGATCACGTCGGCGCCGACCTCGGTGGCCGTCGCCACCGCCAGCTCCGAGCGGTCCCCCTTGGCCAGCGCCTGTACGACGACCAGGCGCGGGGCGGGGTCCGGCTCACGATGCGCGGACAGGACCCGCGTCTCGAGTGCGGCCGGCGCGACGGCCACCACCTCGCAGCGCAGCCGCAGGCCGGTGCCGTCGACGAGCTCGACCTGCTCACCGATCCGGGTCCGGCGCACCGTCGCGGCGTGCCGGCCGTCGGGTCCGGACAGACGCACCAGCTCAGGCACCTCCTGCACCGGGTCCGGCAGCCAGTACACCGGCAGAGAGGCCATCATTGCCGGGTCAGCGCTGCCCGAAGGCGTCCTTGAGGCGACCAAACATGCCCCTGTGGGCCGACGACATCTGACCGTCGGGGTTCTCCTCGCGCCGCAGCGAGGCGAGCTGGCGCAGCAGCTCCTCCTGCGTGGAGTCCAGCTTGGTCGGGGTCTCGACGTGCACGTTCACGATCAGGTCGCCACGTCCGACGCCACGCAGCCGCGGAACGCCACGGGCACGCAGAACAGTCCGCTCACCGGACTGGGTGCCGGGCCTGATCTCCAGTGGGACCGACTTGTCGACGTCGGACGCACCGGTGTCGGCCTCGAGGGTGGGCAGGTCCAGCTGCGTGCCGAGGGCGGCCGCAGTCATCGGGACGGTCACCTCACAGACCAGGTCGTCACCATCGCGTACGAAGAACTCGTGCGGAGCGACCTGGATCTCGACGTACAGGTCACCGGCTGGACCACCACCGGGCCCCACCTCGCCCTCGCCGGCGAGCTGCACCCGGGTGCCGGTGTCGACGCCGGAGGGGATCTTGACCGCGATGGTACGCCGGGCACGTACCCGGCCGTCACCGCCGCACTCGTCGCACGGGTTGGGGATGACCGAGCCGAAGCCGCGACACGTGGGGCAGGGCCGCGCCGTGCGGATGTCGCCGAGGAACGAGCGCTGCACCTGCTGCACCTCGCCGTGCCCGCGGCAGGTCTCGCACACGACCGGCTCGGAGTTCCCGCGCGCGCCGGAGCCGTGGCACCTGTCGCACACGACGGCGGTGTCGACGGTGATGTCACGCGCGGTCCCGAAGGCCGCGTCGGCAAGGTCGACGTCGAGGCGCAGCAGGGCATCCTTGCCGCGCTGCATCCGCGAACGCGGGCCGCGCTGATTGCCCTGGCCGAAGAACGCGTCCATGATGTCGGTGAAGCTGAACCCCTGACCGAAGCCGGCGCCCTGACCACCGCCGCTGCCCAGCGGGTCGCCCCCGAGGTCGTACACGCGGCGCTTCTGCGGGTCCGACAGGACCTCGTACGCCGAGGTCACGACCTTGAACCGTTCCTGCGTCTGCGGGTCGGGGTTCACGTCGGGGTGCAGCCGGCGAGCCAACCGCCGGTAGGCCTTCTTGACCTCCTCCGGGGTCGCGTTGCGACCGACGCCGAGAATCTCGTAGTAGTCCTGGCTCATGCCTGCCTGTCTCGTTCGGAGGTACGTGCGGGAAGGTGTCGGAGCCTCAGCCGTCGGAGAGCCGTTGGCTGACGTAGCGTGCGACGGCCCGTACGGAGGCCATCGTGCCCGGGTAGTCCATCCGGGTCGGACCGACCACCCCCAAGGTGCCCAGGGCGTCGGCGTCGCTGCCGTACCTGCTGGAGACGATCGCCGTACGGGTGAGGTCCTCGTGCGGGACCTCGGAGCCGATCCGCACGGTCACCAGGCTCGGGCTGGTCGCCTCGCCGAGCAGCGCCAGGAGCACCACATGCTCCTCGAGCGCCTCCAGCATGGGGCGGATCGAGCGATCGAAGTCGTCGCCGAAGCGGGTGAGGTTGGCCGTGCCGCCGACTGCCACCCGCTCGTCGGAGCGTTCGTCGGTGAACGCCTCCATCAGGGCACCGGCGATCACCTGGACGACCGGGCGGTCGCTGACCGCGAACGTGTGCGGGAGCTCGGCGAGCTTGGCCACACCGTCGACCAGTCGCTGGCCGATGCAGGCGGTGTTGATCCGTGCGCGCAGGTCGCCCAGGAGCGCATCTCCGGCCGCCACATCTGTCTCGACGACACGCTGCTCGACTCGACCGGTGCTGGTGATGAGCACGAGGAGCAGTCGGGTCGGGGCCAGGCTCACCAGCTCGACGTGGCGCACCGTGGAGCGGGTCAGCGAGGGGTACTGCACGATGGCGACCTGGCAGGTCAGCTGGGCAAGCATCCGGACGCTGCGCTGCACCACGTCGTCGAGGTCGACTGCCCCGTCGAGGAATGTCGTGATGGCACGGCGCTCGGCGCTGCTCAGCGGCTGTACCCCGGCCAGCCGGTCCACGAACAACCGGTAGCCCTTGTCGGTGGGGATGCGCCCCGCACTGGTGTGCGGCTGGGCGATGAACCCCTCGTCCTCCAGTGCTGCCATGTCGTTGCGCACCGTTGCCGGTGACACGCCGAGATGGTGCCGGTCGACCAGCGCCTTGGAGCCCACCGGCTCGCGGGTGGCGACGTAGTCCTCGACGACCGCGCGCAGCACCGAGAGCTTGCGTTCGTCCAGCATCGGTCCTCCCTCGCACAGTCGGTTGGCACTCACCCAGGATGAGTGCCAGTCTACGACGCGTGGCCGACCCCGACACTCCTGGCGGCTGGAGCGAGGTCGCGGAGCGCTGCTTCGTCCGGCGTTACGACTACCTCGACGTCAGCTGCACCGCGATCGTCGGCGGTGCGGGTGTGCTCGTCGTCGACACCCGCGCCAGCTTGGCCCAGGGCCGCCGGCTGCGCGAGGACCTGAGCGCCCTCACGGCTGTGCCGGTCAGCGTCGTCGTCAACACACACGTGCACTTCGACCATCATTTCGGCAACGGCGCCTTCCCCGGCGTACCGCTGGTCGGGCACGAGTCGCTGCTCGAGGACCTGGCGGCAGCAGGCGAGCAGGGGAAACGGGAGCACCCCGACGACGACGTCATGTCCACCGACCCCGTACCGGTCGACACGACGTTCTCCTCGGCGTGGGCCACCGACCTCGGCGACCGGTACGTCGAGGTCGTCCATCTCGGACGCGGCCACACCGCCGGTGACGTGCTCGTCCGGGTGCCTGACGCCGACCTGCTCTGCGCCGGCGACCTGGTCGAGTCGTCGGCTCCTCCGAGCTACGGCGAGGACTGCCACCCGCTGGAGTGGGGGGCCACCCTGGAGCAGGTCAGTAGCCTGATCGGCGCCGGCACGGTGGTCGTCCCCGGGCACGGCCCGCCGGTGGGCAGGGCCTTCGTGCTCGAGCAGCGCCTGGACATCGTCGACGTCGGCGAGCAGGTCCGGGCGCTGGCGCACCGGGGCGTGCCGCTGGAGGACGCGCTCGGGCAGGGGCAGTGGCCGTTTCCGGCCGAAGGACTGCAGGACGCCGTGCGGCGCGGGTACGAGCACGCCGGCAACTGAGGCGGACATACGGTGGGGCGAACCAACGAGTAGTCCGACAGCCGGGATGCTCCCGGGCCCCGCGTCCTCCCGTACAGGCAGCGCTCCGGCACGGCGTGACCGCCACGAGCCTGCACCTGTGCCTGCCCGAGGAGCTGGAGATCGCGTTGGCCATCCTCGACGCCAGCCTGGCGGTCGGCCGGATCGGCTGACGCGACTGGCTGGCTGCCAGGCCGAGAAACACGACGACCGCGCGGCTGAGACGAACCACGTCAGGACTCCCGAGGACGCCGACCCGGTCCCCGACCGGCAGATCGTGACGGAGTCGGTGTCGAAGCGGTCGGCCGGCACGATCACCGCCGGTCGGGGACGACCCGAGTAGTGCGATCCGCCGGAGACGGTCCAGATCTCGGTTCGTCTCATCCGGCCGGCCAGTCGCGGGGCCGACTCCACGAACTCCTGGTCGTCGACCGCGTGGCGGCTGTCCGCGACGGCTCTCATGTTCCCGCCGGCGGTGTCGTTGACCGCTCTCCTGGTCGACCCGGTCGGTCGTCAAGCCCGGACCCGGCGCACCACGTCGGGGCGTCTGGCTGACCCGGGCGTGTCCATGCCCGGCGAGCCGTCGGTGGTAGGTCCTGGTCAGCCGCTAGCGTGCGCCGGTGAGCTTCGACCGGTACGGATCCGACGTGCTGTACAACGCCGACTGGAAGGCGCCCAGGCGTGGCCACGCCCAGCCGCACCCGGCCGACAGGGGCCTCGTGGTCGAGGAGGTCGTCACCGGCTGTTGCGGTGAGATCGTGCGGGTCGACCGCGACCTGCGCACCCTCGAGCTGGAGGACCGCCGCGGCAAGCGGCGTACCTTCCCGCTCGGACCGGGATTCCTGCTGGAAGGCCGGCCGGTGATCCTGCACGCACCCGTACGCACGGGTCCGGCGGCGCCCACCCGTACCGCCTCCGGCTCGGTCGCCGTGGCCACCGACGCCCGGGTCGCCCGGGCCGGTCGGATCTACGTGGAGGGACGCCACGACGCCGAGCTGGTGGAACGCGTCTGGGGCGACGACCTGCGGGTCGAGGGGGTCGTCGTGGAGTACCTCGACGGCATCGACGACCTGTCGCGTGTGGTCGCCGAGTTCGCCCCGGCGCCGGGACGCCGCCTCGGGGTGCTGGCCGACCACCTGGTGAGGGGCTCCAAGGAGAGCCGGATCGCGGCCGCGGTGATGAAGGGACCGCACCGGACCCACACCCTGGTCGTGGGGCACCCGTACGTCGACATCTGGCAGGCGGTGAAGCCCGCAAGGCTCGGGCTGGACGCGTGGCCGAGCATCCCGCGCGGGATGGACTGGAAGACCGGCATCTGCACGACGCTGGGCTGGCCGTCGCGTACCCAGGCCGACATCGCCCGCGCGTGGCAGCCCATCCTCGGCACGGTGCGGTCCTACGCCGACCTCGAGCCTGCCCTGCTCGGTCGTGTCGAGGAGCTCATCGACTTCGTGACCACCGGCTGACGGGCGACGCTGCGGCGCGGTCGCCCCAGCCCCTCCTCGCGGCGTACGACTCACTCCGCGTAGCCTCCCACTCACCCCGCGTGGCGTACTGGCCGGACTCCCCATGGGATGTTGTCACCGACCATGGGTTGCAACGCATGGTCAGTGGGGTTTACCAGGGGACCCTGGGAAACCGCAGCCGCGAAGCTCGGTGCTAGGGCAGCAGGTCGCGGACGACCGCATCGGCGAGCAGCCGACCGCGCCGGGTCAGCACCAGTCGGCCGGACGGCAGCTCGCCGGGGTCGACCAGGCCCTCGGCGACCAGCCTCGCGAGCCGGCGACGACCCTCGTCGTCGAGCAGCGTCACATCCAGACCGTCCCGCAGCCGCGACTCGAGCAGCACGCGCTCGACCCGCCGGGTCGGCTCGTCGAGCACCTCCCGGGCGTGTGCGGGACTGACGTCCTCGGCGAGCCGCCCCGCGTAGGCGGTCGGGTGCTTGACGTTCCACCAGCGCACCCCGCCGACGTGGGAGTGCGCCCCGGGGCCTAGCCCCCACCAGTTGCCGCTGGTCCAGTAGGTCTCGTTGTGCCGGCAGCGCGCGGCCCGGTCCCGGGACCAGTTGGACAGCTCGTACCAGCCCAGGCCGGCGGCGCCCAGCATCTCGTCGGCCAGCACGTACTTGTCGGCCAGGTCGTCGTCGTCCGGCTCCGGCACGTCGCCTCGGTCCACCTGCCGCGCAAGCGCCGTGCCCGGCTCGACGATCAGGGCGTACGCCGAGACGTGGTCCGGTCTCAGTGCGACAACCGATTCGACCGAACGACGCCAGTCCTGCTCGGACTCCCCCGGCGTCCCGTAGATCAGGTCGAGGCTGATCTGGTCGAAGCCGGCGGCGCGGGCCCAGGCCACGACGTCGGGCAGGCGCTCGGGGTCGTGGGTGCGGTCGAGGGTCGCGAGCACGCGCGGCACCGCGGACTGCATGCCGAAGGAGATCCGGTTGATGCCGCCGTCACGCAGCCTGCGCAGGGCATCGAGGTCGACGGAGTCGGGGTTGGCCTCGGTGGTGACCTCGGCGTGCTCGGCGAGGCCGAATCGCTCGTCTATGGCGGCCACGATGCCGGTGAGGTGGGCCGGGTCCAGCAGGGTCGGGGTGCCGCCGCCGAAGAACACGGTCGAGACCGGTGGGCGGTCGGCTGCCTCGCCGAGCACGCGGGTGGCGAGGTCGAGCTCACGCATCACCCCGTCGGCGTACGTCGCCCGTGACGCGCCGGGATGCTCGCCGAGCTCGGTGGCCGTGTAGGTGTTGAAGTCGCAGTAGCCGCAGCGCGTCGCGCAGAACGGCACATGCACGTAGAACGCGAGAGGGTGTTCGGGAAGCGTTGCGAGTGCAGCGGCGCCGATCCGTCCGTCCGCCGGAGCAGCCTGTCCGGGAGGAAAGGTCGACGGCACGCCTCAGTGTCTCACTGGGGAGCATCACGCCAGTCATCGATGGGCGAGGGGGTCCCCCACGGCGAACCTATTGGCACGGGGGACCCCCTCGCCGGCCGGCTCAGGCGTAAAAAGCGTCCAGCCGGTCGCGGTAGTGGTCCTCCACCACCCGGCGCTTGACCTTCAGGCTGGGCGTGAGCTCACCGGACTCCACCGTGAGGTCGTGCTCGAGGATGACGAACTTCTTGATGGTCTCCCACCGGTTCAGGCCCGCGTTGAGCGAAGTCACGTAGCCGTCGATCGACTCGCGCATGGCGTCGGACCGGGCGACGTCGGAGTACGACGCACCCTGCATGCCGTGGTGGGCGGCCCAGTCGGTGACGGCGTCGGGGTCGAGGGTCACCAGCGCGGTGACGAACTTGCGGTCCGCACCGTGCACCACCATCTGGCTGGCCAGCGGGCAGATCGCCTTGAACTGCCCCTCGACACCGGACGGCGCGACGTACTTGCCACCGGAGGTCTTGAACAGGTCCTTCTTGCGGTCGGTGACCCGGACGAACCCCTCGACGTCGATCTCCCCGATGTCGCCGGTGGCCAGCCAGCCGTCGCCGACCAGCGCTGCCGCGGTCTCCTCGTCCAGGTTGTGGTAGCCGTCCATCACACCGGGACCCTTGATCATGATCTCGCCGTCCTGGGCGATCCTGAACTCGGTGCCGGGCATGGGATGTCCTACGGTCCCGAATCTGTGCCGGTCGGGGTGGTTGACCGCCGACCCCGCCGATGTCTCGGTGAGGCCGTACCCCTCGAGGATCAAGATGTTCGCGGCGTAGAACCACTCGGCGACGTCGCGAGACAGGGCAGCGGAGCCGGAGATGAAGAACCGGATCCGGCCGCCGAAGCGCTCTCGCACCTTGCTGAAGACCAGCTTGTCGGCGATCGCGTACTGCAGTCCGAGCCCCCGGCCCACGGACTCGCCCGCGAGCTTGCGCCGGGCCACCTCCCGGCCGACGCCGCACGCCCAGTCGAAGGCCTTCGCCTTCGCGCCACCCTCGTGGTGGGCCATCGTCACGATCCGGCCGTACGCCTTCTCGAAGATCCGGGGCGCCGCGCCCATGAACGTGGGGCGTACGACCGCCAGGTTCTCCACGATCTTGTCCACCCGTCCGTCGACGGCCGTGGCGAAACCGATCTGCAGCTGTGTCGTCAGCAGGACCTTGCCGAAGCTGTGCGCCATCGGCAGCCACAGGTACTGCAGGTCATCGGCGCTCAGGATGTTCAGCGCGGCGATCGCGGCTCCCTCGTACGTCCAGCCGGAGTGCCGCAGCCGTACGCCCTTGGGCCGACCGGTCGTGCCGGAGGTGTAGATCAGGGTCGCGAGCGAGTCGGGGTCGATGGCCGCCACCCGCTGCTCGATGACGTCGGACTGCTCGGCGAGGAGCACGGCACCCCGCTCCTCGAGTGCATCCAAGGAGATCACCCAGGCGTCGTCGCCCTGGTCGGCCGTACCGTCGATGACGACGACCACGTCGACGCCCGGCAGTTCGGAGCGCTGCTCTCGCAGCTTGGCGACCTGGGTGTCGTCCTCGGCGAACACCACGCGGCTGTCGGAGTCGGCCAGGATGAATGCGACGTCGGAGCCGATCGATGTCGGGTAGACGGTGGTGGTGGCCGCCCCACAGCACATGGTCGCGAGGTCGGCGACGATCCACTCGTAGCGCGTGCCCGAGGCGATGGCCACCCGCTCACCGGACCCGACGCCGAGCGACACGAGCCCGGCCGCCAGGCGCGTCACCCGCTGGCCGGTCTCCCTCCAGGTACGCGACATCCAGGCACCGCCCGACGGGAAGCGGTAGGCCTCCTGGTCGGGGGTCTCACGGACCCGGTCGAGGAACATCTCGGCGACCGAGCCCGCTCTGCCCTCGACGACGGACAGGTCGATGGACGGTGGAGCGGACGCAGTCATGGGTTCCTCGGCTGGTTGGCTGGCGTTGCCTAGAACTTAGAGCACCGTGCAGGCAAGCGGTAGGCGGATGCCCTGACTCCCGGCTGGTCACGGCGACGCTTCTACGGTCCGTGACGTCACCTCGCCGGCGTAGTGCTCCCGGGTGCGTGACGCCCAGGCGATCGCCGGCAGCAGTGCGAGTCCCAGCGCGACCAGGATCGCTCCGAGGATCACCCAGCCGATCGGACCGAGCGCGATCGGTAGCAGTGTGATGATGGTGGGGGCCAGCATGGTCGACAGTGAGAACCCGGTGCTCGACAGTCCTTGGTACTGACCCTGTGCCCGTTCTGCCGCCAGCTCCTGGCCCAGGCAGAACTGTGCCGCGGCCTGCATCAGCTCGCCCACGCCGTGCATCACGCCACCGAGCAGCAGCAGCCCGACGGCCACAGCCACCGACTGGTCGGCCGCCAGCGCGAACAGCGCGCAGGCGATGAAGAAGACGGTGCCCGAGGCCGCGATCACCCGACTGGCCACGGCGACGGACTCCACGCGGCGGCTCACCTTGACCTGCAGCACCACCACCAGGCCGGTGTTGATGATGAACAGGACCGAGATGAGCCAGTTCGGCGCGCTGGTGTAGTTGTCCACCCACAGCGGGATGCCCACGTCGAGGATGGAGTACTGCATGGCCATCGCCGCCATCAGGATGGTGACCACGACGTACGGACGGTCCCGGAACACGATCCACACCGGTCCGTCCGACGTACGAGGGATCGGCGGGGTGTGCGGGTGCCCGCGCAGGATCAGTGCCGCCGCCAGGTAGCTGACGGCGTTGAGCAGCAACAGGGTCACGTAGGCCGCCCGGGTGTCCGACAGCAGCGCCAACGCCCCCAGAGCGGCGCCGACCGCCAGCCCGACGTTGGTCACCGCCCGCAGGTACGCGCGCGTCCGGATGCGGTCGGGTCCTTCCCCGGTCGTCGCGATGAGCCCGGCACGAACCGCGGCGGACCCACGCTCGAGGACGGCGAGTCCGGATGCCGCGAGCACGAACTGCCAGGCGTTGCTGACCAGCGCCGAGGTGGCAGCCACCGGGCCTGCGACGACCAGCAGCCAGATCAGCAGCTCGCGTGCACCGTACCGATCACCGAGGTGTCCCATCGGCACACCGACGAGCAGGCCCACCAGGCCGGCGATGGACATGCCCACCCCGACCTCGGTGGGCGTGAGGCCGACGATGCGGGTGAAGTAGAGGACTGCGACCACCAGGTACGCACCGGACCCGGTGGTGGTGACCAGGGTGGCCAGGGCCATGACACGGGCCGCCTGGGTCTCCGGCAGCAACTGCCGCAGGTTCACGACGTCACCGGCCGGCATGCATTCGGGCCGACACCGGACAGGTCGATCCACGGGCCGCCGGTGACGAAGGAGCGGCGGACACGCGATCGGGACGCAGGCACCTCGCTCCTCTCGAACGGACCTCTCGCATGGACCTCTCACGCGGGTGGAGGCTGGCCTTCCGCGCTCCTCGCGGCATGAGGACGCCCAGACTAGGCCGTATCGACGTCGACGCCGGCGCAGCGACATCCCGTGCGACACCCTGGCCTGTCCCCCGTCGGGGTACGGGACAAACCCACCCGGCGTTCACTGTTGTGCAATCTTCACCTTTTGCCGCCGCGATCCCCTGACTCGCCGGTGGACAGGGCCACGATGAAGGCCTCCTGCGGGACCTCGACCCGGCCCACCATCTTCATCCGCTTCTTGCCCTCCTTCTGCTTCTCCAGCAGCTTGCGCTTGCGGGTGATGTCACCGCCGTAGCACTTGGCGAGCACGTCCTTGCGGATCGCGCGGATGGTCTCGCGCGCGATCACCCGCGCTCCGATCGCGGCCTGGATGGGCACCTCGAACTGCTGGCGCGGGATCAGTTCCTTGAGCTTGCCCGCCAGTGCGATGCCGTAGGAGTAGGCGTTGTCGCGGTGCACGATCGCGCTGAAGGCGTCGACCGTCTCGCCCTGCAGGAGCACGTCCACCTTCACCAGGTCGGCGGCCTGCTCGCCGATCGGGTCGTAGTCGAGGCTGGCGTACCCCCTGGTCCGCGACTTCAAGGCGTCGAAGAAGTCCAGGACGATCTCGGCGAGCGGCAGCTCGTAGCGCATCTCGACACGGTCCTGCGAGATGTAGTCCATCCCGTTCAGGTTGCCGCGGCGGGTCTGGCACAGGTCCATGATCGTGCCGATGTACTCCTTCGGCGTGAGTACGGTCGCCTTGACCATCGGCTCGTGGACGCTGGCGATCTTGCCGTCGGGATAGTCGCTGGGGTTGCTCACGACGTGCTCGGTACCGTCCTCCATCGCCACCCGGTAGACCACGCTGGGTGCCGTCGAGATGAGCTCCAGCCCGAACTCGCGCTCAAGCCGCTCGCGCACGATCTCCATGTGCAACAGGCCCAGGAAGCCGCAGCGGAAGCCGAACCCGAGCGCACCGGAGCTCTCCGGCTCGTACGCCAACGCCGCATCGTTGAGCTGCAGCTTGTCGAGGGCGTCGCGCAGGCCCGGATAGTCGTCGCCGTCGATCGGGAAGAGTCCCGCGAACACCATCGGGTTGGGGTGGCGGTAGCCGCCGAGCGGCGTCGTCGCCCCCTTGTGGGCGGCGGTCACCGTGTCACCCACCCGGGACTGACGGACCTCCTTCACGCCGGTGATGAGGTACCCGACCTCACCGGCGCCGATCTCCCCGGCCTTGACCGGATCCGGTGAGATGACGCCGACCTCGAGCATCTCGTGCACGGCGCCGGTGGACATCATCGTGATCCGGTCGCGGTGTGTCAGCGTGCCGTCGAAGACCCGGACGTACGTCACGACGCCGCGGTAGGTGTCGTAGACCGAGTCGAAGATCAGCGCCCTCGGCGGCCCGTCGGGGTCCCCCTTGGGGGGCGGGACCTGGGCGACGATCGCCTCGAGCAGCGCCTGGACGCCTTGGCCGGTCTTGGCCGAGACCCGCAGCACGTCGTCGGGGTCCCCGCCGATGATGTGCGCGATCTCCGCGGCGTACCGCTCCGGCTGGGCACCGGGCAGGTCGATCTTGTTCAGCACCGGGATGACGTGCAGGTCCGCGTCGAGGGCGAGGTACAGGTTGGCCAGCGTCTGTGCCTCGATGCCCTGGGCCGCGTCGACCAGCAGCACCGCGCCCTCGCAGGCGGCGAGGCTGCGGCTCACCTCGTAGGTGAAATCGACGTGGCCGGGGGTGTCGATCAGGTTGAGCACGTACGTGACCGGATCGGCGTGGTCGACCCCGTGGGCGCGGTAGGGCAGGCGCACCGCCTGGCTCTTGATCGTGATGCCGCGTTCGCGCTCGATGTCCATGCGGTCGAGGTACTGCGCGCGCATGTCGCGGCCGTCGACGACCCCGGTGTGCTGCAGCATCCGGTCCGCCAGCGTCGACTTGCCGTGGTCGATGTGGGCGATGATGCAGAAGTTGCGGATGATCGACTGATCGGTCGAGCCCGGCTGCGGGGCGGGCGCGGCTGCTGCGGTCACGAAGGCATGTCCCTGCGATCTGGGAGGGGCGGTTTTGGAAAGAAGTGGTGTGAGGCCCCGCCATCCTCCCATGGTCGACATGCCGCCAGACCGCTCACGGGCGCAGGGCGGCTGGGAGGATGTCGCGCATGCCCCGTCTCGCGCCGTTGCCGTTGCGCACCCCTGCCGCCGCGACGGCCCGGCGCCCCAGCTGGCAGCAGTTGCCCGTCGAGGTCCGCGCTGTCGTACGCGAGCGGTGTGGCGCCGACGTGGTGTCTGCGACGTCGATGGGCTCGGGATTCACGCCTGGGTTCGCCTCCCGGCTGGAGCTGAGCGACGACAGCCGGGTCTTCGTCAAGGCGGCCGACGAGGAGACCCGGTCGATGTTCGCCGAGTCCTACCGGGCAGAGATCCGCAACCTGCGAGTCCTGCCGTCATCTGTACCGGCACCTGCGCTGCTGTGGTCGCACGACACCGACGGCTGGGTGCTGCTGGCCACTGCCGACGTCGAGGGCCGCCAACCCGTACGGCCGTGGGCACTCTCCGAGCTGGCCCGGGTGCTGGATGCGCTGGAGTCGACGGCGACCGCCCTGACCCCTGCGCCGGCCGGTGTCGCAGCACGTTCTTTTGCCGACGACTTCGGCGAGTACGTCGGCGCCTGGCGCTGGAACCTCGAGCAGGGTGTCGTCCCCGGCTGGCTCGTGCCGCACGCCGACGGGTGCCAGATCCTGGCCGCACTCGCCGTCGAGTCCCTGCGCGGCAACACCGCCGTGCACACCGACATCCGTGAGGACAACGTGCTGCTGGGCGCGGACGGACGGGTGTGGATCTGCGACTGGAACTGGGTGGTGCGCGGCCACCATGCCATCGACACGCTTGCCGTACTGATCTGCGCCCACGGGGACGGCCACGACGCGGACGAGATGCTCGCCGAGCGCGCACTCACCCGGGACTTGCCGCCCGAGGCGGTCGACGGGTTCCTGGCGTTGCTGCTCGGCTACTTCCATCGGGCACGCCACGAACCGGTGCCGGTGGCCTCACCGTGGATCCGCGCCCACCAGGGCTGGTACGCCGATGCGGCGGGCCGCTGGCTCGGGCTGCGCCGCGGGTGGCTGTGAACAGGCCGGGCTTGGTGGCCGGCGCGGGATTTGGGAGCGCGGCGAGCACGCTGGTAGTCTCGGCGGTCGCGCGTACGACGCTGGCACGCTGAACCGGCTGGCGCCTCGCAGCACAGCATCCCATTCGTACCGACGACAGTTGAGGCTTGCCACGTGGCGAACATCAAGTCCCAGATCAAGCGCAACCGGCAGAACGAGGTTGCGCACCAGCGCAACAAGTCGATCAAGTCGGCGGTGCGGTCCGCCGTGCGCCGCTTCCGCGAGGCCGCTGATTCTGGCGACGAGAAGGCCGTGACGCTCGGACGCGAGGCCGCCAAGCGCCTCGACAAGGCCGCGTCGGCCGGCGTCATCCACAAGAACCAGGCGGCAAATCGCAAGTCTGCCATCGCCAGGCGCAGCGCCTCGCTCTGAGCGGGGCCACCCGCCTCAGCGCGGCCCGCGGGCCGCGACGACGCGCAGTACCATCCGTTCGAGGGCGTAGTCGCTGTCGCCCGAGCCCCCCTTGACGTCCAGGTCCGCGGCCGCGACGCTGTGCAGCGCCCGCACCAGGCCACCCGGTTCCCAGGCGCGCAGCTGTCCCCGCATCGCCTTGACCTTGAACGGTGGCGCACCGATCTCGCGGGCCAGGTCCTGGTCGCGCATCCCGCGCGGTGCCGCCTGCAAGCGCGCCAGCGACCGGAGCCCCGAGGCGAACGCACTGACCACCAGCACCTCGGCCAACCCGCTGCTGCGTGCCTGGCGCAGCCGTTCGAGGGCGCGCTCGGCCTGGCCGTCGATGGCCGCGTCGGCGACCTCGTACCCCTTCACCTCCGACCGGCCCTCGAAGTAGCGGCCGACGATCTCGACGGTGAGCCGTTGTCCTTCGAAGTCGTGGGCCAGCTGGGCGACCGCCCCGGACAACGCGCGCAGGTCCTCTCCGACCGCGTCGGCAAGGTGTTCGGCGGCGTCGGGATCGATCTCGCCACGCAGCCGGCGCACCTCGCCGAGCACGAACGTCGCACGCTCCCACGGCTTGGGAGCCTCACAGGTGATGGTCCGCACCGTGCTGAGCTTCCTGAGCTTGGTGAGCAGCCCGGTGCCCTTCTGCCCACCCGG
This sequence comes from Actinomycetota bacterium, assembly GCA_030859165.1. Classification (GTDB taxonomy): domain Bacteria; phylum Actinomycetota; class Actinomycetes; order Propionibacteriales; family Nocardioidaceae; genus JACCXZ01. The sequence continues at coordinate 4,159 of JALZKQ010000055.1, read as the reverse complement.
GTGCACGAGCACCATCACGACGTCGGGTTGGGGGGAGGCGGCATAGGCCAGCAGCGCGGCATGCACGTCGTCCGGCAGTTGGTCGAGGCCACGCACCACGAGCCCCCGCACACTCGCGAAAAGCGACGGACTGGTCAGCTCGCCCAGGGCGCCGGCCACGAGGGCCGCACCGTCGATCTCGGTGACGTCGGAGCCGGGCTCGGCCCGGCACGTGGCCGCGAGCACGTCGGCCACCTCGCGTTCGGCGAGGAACTCCGCCCCCGCCTTGCTGGCCACCAGGGTGACCGAACCCAGGACGCTGTGATCTGACATCGCGGTCAGCATGTCACGGGGCACCGACGCCCTGGCGCCGACGCGGCGCCCCGCCTCAGGAGCCGACGTAGCCAAGGTCACCTTTCTCGTCCACCACGACGGCGAGGTCACCGAGCAGGTCGGTGCGCAGCACCGGCGTCCCGGACTCCTGCAGCAGGTCGATCGTCTCGCTCGCCGGGTGGCCGTACGCGTTGTCCACGCCCGCGCTGATCACCGCGAGCTCGGCCCTCGCGTCGCGCAGGAACTCCGCATCCTGGTGGCGGCTGCCGTGGTGCGGGACCTTCAGTACGTCGACCGCCAGGGCGGGACCCCACGCTCTCAGCGCCTGCTGTGCCGGTGGTTCGATGTCACCGGTCAGCAGCACGCTGACGCCCCGCACGTCCATCCGCAGCACGATGCTGGTGTCGTTGACGTCGCCTGACTCAGCACCCTCGGCATCCTCCGGCGGCTGCACGGCGCCCGGACCGGTCTCGAACCCGGGCAGCGGGCCGAGCACGGTCCAGCTCAGCTCGCCGAGGCTCTGCCTGGTGGCGTACGACAGCTCCTGCACGGCGACGTCGGCGTCGTCGGCCCACCGCACGACGTCGGTCATCGCCGGGTCGCCTGCACCCCCCGGACCGAGCGCGACCGTGTCGACGCGACGGCCCAGCGAGACACCCGCGAGGCCACCGATGTGGTCGGCGTGAGGATGCGTGAGGATCACCAGCGCGACGCGGTCGATGCGCAGCCGGCTCAGGCACCGGTCGATCAGCGGTGGCTCGGGCCCCACGTCGACGACGACGGCGAGCCCGTCCCCGGCGTGGAGCACCACTGCGTCACCCTGGCCGACGTCGCACATGACCAGCACCCAGCCCTGGGGCGGCCAGCCGGGTCTCACCGGGACGGCAATCCAGGCCAGCATCAAGGCCGTGCAGGCGAGGGTCGCCCATCGGCGGGCGAGCACGCGGTGCAGTGTCACCGCCAGCAGGACGCTGAGCGCCACCAGCGCGACGATCGACCACGAGGTGGTCCCCCAGTCCAGGGCGGCACCCGGCAACGCGGCGCTGTGCCGGGCCACCGTGATGATCCACCACGCCACGGCGCAGGCCGCGAGTCCGATCAGCTGGGCCGGCACCAGCCACACGAGAGCCATCACGCCGGCCACCAGGCCGAGGATGGTCACCGGGGCGATCACGGGAGCGACCAGCATGTTGGCGAGCACAGCCACCAGGGACACCTCCCCAGACAGCACCGCCACCACCGGGGTGCATGCCAGCTGGGCTGCCAACGGCACGGCGATCGCCTCGGCGAGCCATGTCGGCATCCACCGCGCAAGGGCGTCGCGCCAGGGTGGCGCCAGCACCAGGATGCCCCCGGTGGCCATGGCCGACAGCGCGAAGCCCGGTGATCGGGCCAGCCACGGGTCAACGAGCACCAGCACGAGCACCGCGACCGACAACGCGCGGACCCCCCGCCGGCGCCCACCGGCACCGAGACCCGCGATCGCGACCAGACCCATCGCCGCCGCCCGGAGCACGCTCGGTTCCGGCCGGGCGAGCAGCACGAAGCCGATGGTGGCGAGCACCCCGACGACCAGCTCGGCCGACCCGCGCACTCCCAGCATGCGTGTGATCGCCAGCACGAACGCCAGCATCAGCGTGAGGTTCGTACCGGACACCGCCAGCAGGTGGGTGAGTCCGGACGTACGGAACGCCTCGTCGACCTCCTCGGAGATCGCCTGGTCGTCCCCGTCGACCAGCGCCGGCACCAGGGCTCGCTCGTCCGCCCCTCCGTCGGCGACTCCCTCGTTGACGCCGCCACGCAGCGATCCGGACAGCTCCCACCACCAGGGCGGGTTCGTACCCGTGCGCTCCAACCTGGTCGGCAGCAGCACCGCGGCGTCCGCCACGTCGTCGGACACATCGAGTCGCCCCACCACCTCGAGCGTGGAACCGAGCTCGTGCCGCTCCCATCCGGGCTCGGCGAACACGACGACCGGTGAGCGCACCCGTGTCGTCACCCCGCGGGCGGTGACCTCGTCGATCCGGGCGTCGAACACCACGAGATCGGCGAACGCCGCCTCGATGACCCGGGGATCGCTGGCCACCACAAGGTCGACCGCCACGACGGCACCCTCTTCGGCCAGTTCCGGGACGGGGCCGGCGCCGGCGACGCTCAACCGCAACCCGGCCACCAGCAGGGCAGCCGCAGCGGCCAGCAGGACGGCAACCAGGCGTGGGTCCCACCGGGACAGCGCGAGCAGACCACCCAGCACGAGCACGGAACCGGACACGAGGCCGGCCCACGGCGGGAGGCCAAGTGCGAGCACGCAGGTCAGCCAGGCGGTGAGCGCGCACGCGGCCAGCCGTGCGTCGGTCGGCTCGAGCGCTTCGGCCTCGGGCGCCGTGGGTCCCGGGACCTGCTGGCGGCGCTGTGCTCGAGTGGTCGTGGATGCGGACGCGGCCCCGGTGCGGTGGTCGTCCTCGGGGCCACGCCCACGTCTCACACCGTCACCAGGTCGCGCAGCTCCTCGAGCGTCACGTCACCGATGCCGCTGACCTCGAGCAGCTCGTCGACAGTGCTGAACGCGCCGTTCTCGGTGCGCCAGGCGAGGATCGCCTCCGCCGTCACCGGCCCTACCCCGGGAAGGGTGTCGAGGTCGGCGAGGGTCGCCGTGTTCAGGTTGACCAGGACGGCCGGGGTGCCGGGGGTGACACCTGGCCGCGGCACGATCGTCGGGTCGGGCGTCGCCGGCCCGGGGACCGTGGCCGCCTCGATGCCGACCAGCAGCTGCTCACCGTCGACGAGCATCCGCGCGAGGTTCAACGTGACCAGGTCCACCCCCGGCCGGACACCGCCGGCAGCCTCCAGCGCGTCGGCGACGCGGGATCCCCAGGGCAGGGTCACGATGCCCGGCCGGCGCACCCTGCCGGCGACGTCGACCACCAACAGCTGCTCGACAGCAGCGTCACCGGCCGACGCCGGCGTCGGTACATCGCCGGGAGTCTGACCAGCAGACGTCATCGGGGTCGGTGCGGCAGCGGCAGATGGCGGGATCGGTGCGGCAGCCACGGATGGCGGGGTCGGGGTCGGCACGGCGGACGGGGGCGACGCAGTACGCGGGACCGTCTGCACCTGCGGTCGAGCCGACAGCGCCCACCACGCGGCCAGGCACAACGCGGCCGCAAAAACCAGCACGAGCACGGCGAGGTGATGGGCTCCGAAGCGCCCCCACACCGCGGAACGCACGGGCAGCGGCACCCGCTCGCCCAGGCGGACACCCAGGCGGTGACCCAGCGGGTCCTCCCCGCGGTCGGGGAGCCGGTCACCCTCCCGGTCAAGCCGCCCAGCGCTGAACCGGTCGTACTCCCCATCGGGGGGGCCGCCGGTCGCCGGCAACTCATGACCCGGGCGAGCCGCGTGCCGCCCGACCGTCGCGGCCGCGGTCGAACCGCTCGCGGCACCACCGACTGGACCGGTCGCATCGTCATGGCGCCGGCCGTACGGAACGGCAGGATCCGCATGTGCAGACGCCGCTGGCGTTCCGGTTCCGGTCTCGTCGAGAGGCCCGAGCTCCGCGGCGAGGCTGTTGCCCAACGCCTCCAGTCGGCGGCGGGCAGCGTCGTGGGCAGAACCCGCACGTCGATTTCGGGGCTTGTCGAACATGCATCGACGCTAGGTGCGTGCGCCCGCGCCGTGGGGTGCCCGGAGCACATCTGTGGACACCGACCGGACCCCGGGTGACCGGCACCCAGGTGCTGGCCGGCCGTGGCCCGTCATGACCGCCACGCCGCCGCGCTCGCCATCCCAGCCGCTCACTGCCCACGGACCGCAACCCGTGGGCGGCGCCGTCTACCAGGGGCCCCTG
>JALZKQ010000043.1 GCA_030859165.1 Actinomycetota bacterium | reverse complement strand
GCCCGCAGCCGCTCCCGGTCCGCTGACGGCGGCGCATCGCCGAGGGTGAGCCCGGCCAGGTCGTCACTCGTGCGCCCGGCGGCCAGCAGCGGCCTGCACACCCGGTCGGTCCCCGCGAGCACGGCCTTGCGCACGAAGTCCGCCCGCAGCTCGTCCAGCTCCCCGACCGCGAGGCCGTCGAAGGACTGGACGAAACCGGAGCGGGCGGCGACTCCGCCGTTGATCGCGTCGGAGGCGAAGTGGTCCTCCAGGAGGATCTCGGCCCGTCGGATGCCCGCGACGCCGCTCACCGCGTCGAAGGCATCGGCCACCATCAAGAACGCGAAGTTGGGCGCGCAGAAGTACGTGGGCAGCCGTAGCCGCACGTCTGCGACCCCGTCCGCGGACACGGTGCAGGACGAGACGAACCCGAGCGCCGTCACCGGCTCGTCCAGCTCCGGGTCCCGCACCGTGTCCAGGGCGGCGAGCACCAGATCGGCTGTGGTCACACCCTGGCCCCGGCGTCGCCCACCAGCTCCGCGTCGTCGCGAGCCGCAGGGGTGCCCGCGTCGTCCGGCAGCCGACACTCGGCCGGCACCTCGATGTCGTACAACTTGGCGGCGTTCAACCCGAGGATCTTCTTCTTGGTCGCGGTCGTCACCGGCGGGTAGTCGGAGTACTCCTCGCCGGCGGGGTAGTCCCAGTCGACGAGACCCTCGACCTGCCACTTCGGCTCCCAGATGCCGTAGTCGCTGCCGAAGGTCATCTTGTCCTCGCCGACCCAAAACAGCAACTCGCCCATCACCTTGGCGAAGAACCTGGGCCGGGCGTGCATCAGTCCACCGATCACCACCGACAAGCCGGCGTAGACGTTCGGCTCCTGGGTCGCCATGAAGCAGAAGTCCTCGATGCGCGGCAGGCCGACGTGCTCGACGATGAAGTTCAGCTCCGGGAAGTCGGTCGCCGCGTGGTCGACGTCGGCCACGTCGAAGGCGTCCTTGTCCAACGGCCAGATCGTCGGGCCCTTGTGCACGTGGATGTTGGTGATCCCGAGCTCCTGGCTCTTGGCCAGGAAGCGGTACGCCTCGGGGTCGGTGAGCTTCCAGCCGCGGGAGTCCCCGCGCCACTCGGCGGTGTACAGCTTGACGCCCTTGGACCCCCAGCGGCTCACGTCCTGCTCGAGCTGCTCCAGGCCGGCGTCGCCCTCCCGGGGGTCCCACCGGGTGTTGGCGACGAACTTGCCGGGGTGCTTCTCGCCGAGGGCGCCGTTGCGCTCGGTGGTGTTGAAGCCGCTGGCGTACCACTCCTTGAGGTACGTCGGCTGGAAGATCGCAACGTCGACGTGGCCGTCCTCGAACACGTCCCTCATCAGGTCCTGCTCGGAGTACTTCTGGAACTTGTCGATCGGCCAGTGGGTCTGCTCCGGTCCCAGCCCCATGTACGCGTGGAAGCATTCGATCCACCCCTTGGCGTACTGCTCCTGGCCGGCCACCCAGTTGTCCGGGCTGGCGTCCCAGTAGTGCATGTGGCTGTCAACCACGAAGTACTTCTCATCATTCTTCTCGTACACGTTTCCTCCTCGGGGTAGTCAGCCTCAGGGTCGCTCCGACGAACCGATCCTGGCTCAGCGGGCGAGCTCCTGCAGGTCGAACCCCAGGTAGTCGGCGGCGTCCTCGGGGTTGGCGAACAGCAGGGTCCGGTCGTCCTCGTGGATCATCCGGCCGTAGTGGGTCGACATGTTCTCCTCGAACTCCGCCTGGTCGAAGTAACCCTCCTCCTCGCCGAGGGCCTCGGAGATCTCGTCGAAGTTGAACTCCATCGTCCCGACGGCGTCCACCCTGATCATCGAGGGCAGCGCTGTCACCGTCACGTTCTCCTTGTCGGTCATCACCTGGGCGACGACCGCGCCGACCTGGTTGTTCATCAGCGTGACGCCGCACTTGTTGGACGACGTGTTGTCCGCCTTGTACACGCTCTCGGTCGTCTTGTACCTGGTCTCGGTTGCCTTGTACGCGCTCACTGGGACAACTCCTTCGGGGTTTCGAGGCTCAACTCGGACAGGATGCCGCTGAAACGACTCTTGGCCCGGTCCAGACCATCCTCGAAGCGTGGCGGCTTGGAGTCGGGCTGCGACCAGATCGGCTGCAGCTCGCGGGCGGCGGACAGGCACCGTGGCACCCAGGTGGACAGCCAGCCGTCGAGGATCGCGACGTTGTGGTCGGCGAACTCACGGTCGGTGGTCAGCAGCTCGAACATCGCCTTGGTGTAGCGCAGGTCGCGCATCGCGTAGTCGAACTCTCCGGCACCGACGACGGTCGGGGTGACGAAGTCCCCGTTGCCCGGCGAGGCCTGCTGCACCAGGTGGCTGCGGAACAGCTCGCCGACAAGCGGCTCGAAGACCACGTTCGCCGCGAAGATCGCCTCGCACCAGTCGTCGATCCCGGTGAGCTGCTCGGCCACCCGGCGGACACCCTGCCAGGCCGGGTCGCTGTTCCAGACCTCGACGTGCGCCGCACCGTCGAATCCCTCGATCTCCTCGCTCAGCGTCAGGTTGTAGAGCGCGAGGTCCTGGGCGGACCGGATCCGGTGGATGCTGTTCACCGCGATCGCGTTGTTGTGCATGTTGGTGGGAGCGCGGCGCTGGGCGTTGGCGAACAGGTAGAGCCCGAGACCGTGCTCCACGTGCATCCAGGCGCCGACGTTGCGCTCGACGAAGCTGACCCAGTTGGGGTTCCACTGCTCGAACGCCTTGGTCTGGCGCGCCGTCTCGACGTTCTGGTTGATCTGGCGGACCACGTTGGCGTTGTAGCGGTAGATCGTGAGCTCCCACTCCTCGTTGGGATCGCGGAACTCGTGCCAGCCGTGCGCCGGCCAGTCGTAGCCCTTGCCGCCGGATCCTGGATAGCGCTCCGGCTCGGGCCGGTCGGATCCCCACGCCTTGAGGGCGGTCCAGTCCAGCGGGTACCCGCCGATCCCGTTGGAGAACCCGTACAGCCAGCCTTGGCTCAGGTAGTGCCGAGGGTCGGGCTGGACCTCGACGGTGACGTCCTCGTAGTGCGACTGCTTGCGCTTCTTCGGCGTGTAGTAGTTGTAGCTGCGCGCGGTCGAGTCCGGGAACACCTTGGCGCCGGCTTCGGCGTCGGTGAAGGCCGGCTTCGGTACGCTGCGCTCCGCTGGGGGGGTTTCGGGGGATGCTTCGGTGGTCATGGTCGGGTCCGCCTCGCTCTCACTCATCAGCTCAGGTTGAGCCGGTGGTCGTGAACTTGTCGTAGTAGATGTGCTTCTCGTCAGCCCCGAGTCCGCTGAGTACCTCGACGGCCGCTTCGACCATCGGAGGCGGCCCGCAGACATATGCGTCGGCGTCACCGAGGTCGGACTCGTGCCGCTTCACCACGTCGGTGATCAGGCCGACCTCGCCGTCCCAGTCCTCGGAGTCGTCCGGCTCGGACAGCGCCGGGACGTAGCGGAAGTTCGGCAACGTCTCCTCCAGGGAACGCAGGTCCTGCTCGAAGCACAGGTCCTGCCGACGGCGAGCGCCGTAGTAGTACGTCGCCTTGCGGCTGCTGCCCCGCTCGGCCATGGACCGCAGCAGCGCCAGCACCGGCGCCATACCGGCACCACCGCCGACGAAGATCAGCTCCGAGTCGCGGCCGTCGCGAAGGGTGAACACCCCGAAGGGCCCCACCAGGTCGAGACGGTCGCCGACCGAAAGGCCCGCGTCGAGGAACTTAGAGAATTGCCCGTCGGGATAGACCTTGATCACGAACTCCAGCTGCCCGCTCTGCTTGCTCGACGTGTTGGCCATCGAGAAGCACCTGGTCTCCTCCGAGTCCGGGATCGCGATGTCCACGTACTGGCCCGGGAAGAAGGGAATCTCCTCGGGCTCGACCAGGCGCAGCACGAGGTGTCGCAGGTCGTGGGTGACGTTCTCGTTCGACACCACCTCCGCCACGGCCTTGATGATCGGGTGCCCGGAGCGGATCAGGTCCTCGTCGTAGTGCAGGAGCTCGATCGTGACGTCTTCGTAGACGTGCGCCCGACACAGCAACGTGTAGCCCTCCTCCAGCTCGAAGTCGGGCAGCGCGAAGGTCGAGTACTTGTCCAGCTCGATGTCCTCGCCGTCTAGGACGAACGACTTGCAGGACGCGCACTGCCCCTCCTTGCAGCCGTGGGGGAGCATCAGCCCGTTCTCGGCCGCGGCCCGCAGGACGGTCTGGTCCTCTCCGACCTCGATCTCGATCCCTACCGGCTCGAACCGCACGACGTGCTTGCCTCCGGCCATCGCTCCTCCTCCCGGCTGCTCGGTGTCGTCGTGCGGTCGGCCCCGTGCTCAGGCGGTGGCTGAGGACGGACGCCCTGCCGGGCCGCCCTTGATGTAGTCGGCGTGGAACGCCTCCTTCTCCTCCTTCGACATCTCGTTCAGCAGCACGTTCGGGCTCAGCAGCGGCGGCATGCGACGCAGGTGGTCCAGCGTCCACATCTTCTTCGGGTTCAGGTCGAGGTGCGGCTGCGCCACCATCGTCTTGCCGTCGTCGCGGACGTATCCCATGTCGGAGACCACGTCGGCCCAGTTCCAGCCGTGGTACAGCGTCTCCCACTCCCGGTGCCCCACGAGAGCGCCCATGTTGGGGGTCTCGCGGCCCTGGTAGGTCGGACGGAAGGCCTCGACGTCGGTCCAGCGGCACATCTCGTGGCAGTAGGTCCGCGTCACCCCGTCGACGTCGGCCATCACCATGTCCTCGCGGACCAGGCAGGGAACCATGCACGTCCAGCACCGGTTCGGGTACTGGTAGTTGACGTCCTCGGCCACGATCGGGTGGTGTCCGTTCGGCGTCCCCAGCCGGTTGTAGTTCTCCCACCACGCGCCGTACTTGTCGTACCAGCCCGGGTACTTGTACTCGAACCACTCGAAGTCCTTGTCGGTCATCGCGTCCATCCGCCAGTAGTTGGCGAGCCACCCGGTGCAGAAGAACTGCGCGACCTCGTGCACGTAGCCCTTGTTCCAGATCTGGTTCCAGGACTCCTCGATGAGGTCGTGCGGGATCTCCAGGCCGTACTTCTCCAACGGCACCAGGTAGCTGCGGTAGTAGTCGTCGTAGATCCAGCGACGCCACATCTCCGCGTAGCTCTCCCGGTCCTTGCGCCGGTCCTTGGTCCCGTACTCGATGAAGGTTCCGATGGCCGCGTCGACCACGCGGTGGTTGTTCCACCAGGCGTAGCGCAGGTCGCGCGCGAGCAGCTGGTGGTTGCCCTCGTCGGCCAGGGCCATCAGCAAGGTGGCGTAGCCGTTGCTGATGTGCCGCGACTCGTCGGACTGGACCGAGTGGAAGACCGTCGGCAGCAGGTAGTCGCCGTTGGCCGCCGCCTCGGCCGGCATGGCGACGAACAGCGTGTTGGTGAACGCCGTCTCGGCCACGATGGTCAGGTAGATGCTGGCCGCAGTGATCGCGTCACCGGTGATGAAGCCTTCGGCGAACTGCCGGCCGATCGTCCCGCAGTAGTCGTTCTGGAAGTTGCGCAGGCTGGAGTTGAAGCCGGCCGGGTCGATGTAGTTGTTCATGTACAGGCGCTTGAGGTTCTGCTGGATCGTCGAGTGTCGAACCTCGTCGATCATCTGGATCGCCTGCCCGTTGTGCAGCTCCGGGTTGGGCACGGTGCGAAACAGCAGCGGCATCGCCCGCGCGGCCGAGATCTCGGGCAGCGGGATGATGCTCAGGAAGAGCTTCTGCCACTCCAGCCAGCGCTCCTCGACCTGGCGGAACATGTTGCCGCGGATCGCGCCGTCGCTGGCGCCGTAGACCCGGTGGTCCTTCTCCTCCTCCATGGGGAAGTACGACCGGAGGACCTGCTTGAGCGGGTCCTTCTTCTTCGCCTTGGAGAACGTGTAGTCGGTCCCGTACTGGGAGACCGGCTCGTGGTAGAGCGGCTCCCAGGCGAGTTCCTGAATCTTCTGGTGCGCCTTGGCAACGCTTTGCCGAGTCATGCTCACTCCTCTGGGTCGCGCTGGTTTCTGCCTGAACCGATCACACCCGCCGCAACGCCGCGCGACGGTCTCACAATGAGACTGGCGGGGGGACCGGGTGCCGCTCAGCGGTCCTCGAACATCACTGCCCGGATCTCGGCCAGGTTCTGCCGGACGTCGCGCATGACCTGGCGGTTGCCCTCCGCAGCGGGCTGGATGCCGAGCGCGAGCAGGAGGGCGGCCGCAGGGCCGCTCGGGTCACCGCTCTCGCCGAGAGCGGGATGCAGGCCCTGGTCGGCGAGGTGCGTGAAGACCACGTTGACGACGCTCCACGGGTTGTAGGTCTCCACGTCCGCATCGGTCTCCACGTCCGCATCGTCGGTCGCGCTCACTGGACACCTCCGGGAACGACAGCTCTTTCTCTACGCTGCACCCGCGGGACGCATCCGGCGTAGTCTCAATATGAGACGCCCCGGCCAGGCGGGCGTACCTATGGTTGGCCAGGCGGGGCACCCCCCGTACCACGACCGCTTCCTCCCAGGGATAGGGATGGCTGAACCGCGAAGCTCAGCCGGTCCGGCCATCCGGGCCGGCTCCGATGGACTTGCCGCGACGCGGGTGCGCTTCCTGACCGCTGAGCCGGTCGAACCCACCCAGGTGCGGCGGCCGATCCTGGCGTCCTGGCAGCGCTCCCGCGATCTGCACGTGGCCGCCGACCACATCGCGCTGCCGTACACCGGAGACCCGAATCTGGACACCCCGCTCGTCCGGAGCGCCGACCGGGTACTGCGCAGTCTGCGCGAGCAGCTCGACACGCAGCCGATGAGCATCATCCTCACGAACTCGAGCGGCGTGGTCCTCACCCGGCTCACCGGCGACTCCGGCCTCGAGCGCCACCTCGACTCCGTGCTTCTCGCTCCCGGATTCAACTACAGCGAAGGGGCCGTCGGGACCAACGGCATCGGCACCGCCCTGGAGGCCGGAGGGCCGATGCACGTGTTCGGTCACGAGCACTACGCAGAGAACCTCGAGGACCTCGCCTGTGCCGGTGTGCCGATCCACCACCCGGTGTCCGGCAAGACCATCGGCGCGGTGGACCTGACGTGCTGGCGCAAGGACGCCGGACCGCTTCTGATCACGCTCGCAAAGTCGACCGCCGAGCAGATCCGGCGCGCGCTCCTGACCGACACGGGGACGCGGGAGATCGAGCTGCTGCACGAGTACCTGCGCACCTGCCGGCGCAGCACCGGCATCGTGTTCGCGATGAGCGACGACGTCGTGATGATGAACGACCTCGCGCGTACGATGCTGAGCCCCGCTGACCAGGCCGCCCTGCTTCGCCAGGCCGGCGACGCGCTCGCGGTCCGGCAGGCCACCACCGTGCTGGAGCTGCCGAGCGGTTCCACGGCGCGGATGCACTCGCGTCCGGTGGGCGACGGAGTCCGCAGCGCCGGCGTCGTCGTGCAGGTGCGGCTCGTCGATGCGACCACAACGAAGGTCGAGCCTGGGGGAACCACGGCGCGCATGCTGCTGCCCGGCCTGGTGGGCAGCGGCACCGTGTGGCGGCACGCCTGTGACGACGTGGAGAGCGTCTACCGTCACGGCGAGCGGTTCGCCCTCGAGGGTGAGCCCGGGGTCGGCAAGCTCGCGGTGCTGCGCGCGGTGCACCAGCGACACAACCCGGCTGGCCGGTTCTGTGTGCTCGACGCAGCAGAAGCGACCGATCAGCACTGGCAGGCGACGCTGCGCCGGACCTTGCTCGAGGAGTCCGGCACCGTGGTCATCCGACATGTCGACCGCCTCGGCGCCGCCAACCTTCGGTGCTTGTCCGCGGCCCTGCAGGAGTCCGTCGGCGCCGGCATCCAGCCCACCCCCCGGATCGCGTTCACGCTCGGACCAGGCGCCAAGACCAAGGCGATGGTCGCCCTGCTTCGGATGGTCTCGCGTACGGTTCAGATCCCGCCGTTGCGCCATCACATCGAGGACCTGCAGCAGCTCGTACCGTTCCTGCTGGCCCGGCTCGGCTACGCGGGCACGCTGACCTGCTCGCCCGAGGCGATGCAGCTGCTGATGCGCGCCGCCTGGCCCGGCAACGTCGAACAGGTCTTCCAGATGCTCCGGCAGGTCGTCCAGAACCGGCGTACCGGGGCCATCCAACCCAGCGACCTGCCGCCGGAGGCCCGTACGGTGAGCCGCCGGTTGCTGAGCACGCTGGAGTCCATGGAGCGCGACGCCATCGTGCAGGGTCTGCTGGACGCGGGCGGCAACAAGGCTGAAGCGGCACGCGGACTGGGCATGTCGCGAGCAACGATCTACCGAAAGATCCACGAGTACGGGATCGTCGCCCCGGTCCGGTGATCCGCGCATTCTCGGGCACTCGTCCGCGCATTCTCGGGCACTGATCGCTCACGGCGTAACCCCGTCGGTGGGCACACCAGTCCCGCTGACGGCCGGTGTCGCGGCGCGCGCGGGCCAGCCTGACGGCCTGCGGGTCGTGGAGGTGGTGACGGGGTCACCTGCCGATCGGGCGGGCCTGCGGGCTGGGGATCTGGTCCTGAGCGCCGCGCGTCGCCCGGTGACCGACGCGCAGAGCCTGCAGCGCTTGTTGTTTTGACGACGCCATCGGGCAGCCGTTGCCGGTCACCGTGCTGCGCAGCGGCGCGATGGTGGACGTCATCGCCGTGCCCGGCGAGCTCACCGGCGTCGGCTGAGTGGACCGGGGTGCTGTGCAGGTGTCTGCCGCTCACGAAGTCGTAACGTTGCGACGCTGATGACCGCGGGACGTCGACATCGGGGACCGACGAGGCGACACTCGCCGGATGGGACCCACACCACGCGGCCGGCCCTGGCTGCTGCGGCCGGCCGTCACGGCTCAGCCGAGCTCGGGTGCTGTAGCGCTGGCGGCCCTGCGGATCCTCGTCGGGCTGATGTGGCTGTACAACGTGGCCTGGAAGCGACCGCCTGACTTCGGTGAGAGCAGCGGCAGCGGGGTGTACGGGTTCAGCCGCGACGCAGTTGAGTACCCGGTGTTTGCGCCTTACAGCTGGGTGGTAGAGAACCTCGTCCTGCCGAACTTCACTGCCTTCGGCTGGATGGTGCTGGCGGTCGAGACCCTGCTGGCGGTGCTGCTGCTGACCGGCACGCTGGTCCGCCTCGCGGCGCTGGTCGGTGTGGGCCAGTCGCTGGCGATCGGGCTGTCGGTCGCGCAGACACCCGGCGAGTGGCCGTGGGCGTACTGGATGATGATCGGGATCCACGTCGTGCTCCTGTTCACCGCGTCCGGCCGGGCGGTGGCGGTCGACGCAGTACGTGCCGAGTCGGTCGAAGGCCGCGCCGGACCCGCGGCCCGGCGGCTGCTGTTGACGTGGGGCGTCGTGGTCGGGCTCACCGCCGGCGTGGCACTGGTGCTCTCCCTCGGAGAGGACCCCGTGGCGTCGACCGGCTCGCAGCTCGGCGGTCCTGGCCTGTCGTTGTCCGCGGGCAGCTACAACCTGGTCGGTGCCATGCTGCTGCTCACGGTGGCGGGCTTGATGCTCCTGGCGGGTGTGCTGAGGATGGGTGGGCTCGCGCTCGCCGCGGCCGTGACATCCGGCCTGGCTGCCCTGTCCCTGTACGTTCAACTCAGCCGCGCTGACGTGTGGCTGGGCGGCTCGAACACGTCCGCAGCGTTCTTCCTGTGTGCCATGGTGGTCAGTTGCGCCACTGCGACTCTGCTCACGTCATCCTCTCGTTCGAAAGGCAATGAGGCACATGGATCTGAACGAACGCCTTGAACCGGCCGTTGAAGCGGCCCGGGAGTCTGCCCGGGCGGCGGATTCCGACGGGACGTTTCCTGCGGCAGCCGTTGCCGCGCTCAGGGAGTCGGGCCTGCTGGGCCTGACGCTGCCGGAGGAGGCCGGTGGACTGGGTGCCGGTCCGCACGACCTGGTCGAGACGATCAGCTCGCTGGCCTCGGCCTGTGGCTCGACGGCGATGATCTACCTGATGCACGTCAGCGCCGCAACGACAATCGCTGCCGCGCCGCCGGCGGGCCTGCCGGACCTGCTGCCCGCACTTGCCAACGGCGACCTGCTGGCGACTCTCGCCTTCTCCGAGGCCGGTTCCCGTTCGCACTTCTGGGCGCCGGTGTCCAAGTCGCGCCGCAACGGAGCAGGCGTGCTGCTCGACGCGCCCAAGAGCTGGGTGACGTCGGCCGGTGAGGCGGACCTGTATGTCACCTCCACGCTGAACGCCGACGCTGACACCGTCGACCTTTTCGCTGTCCCAGCGAGCACACCTGGAGTCGCCGTCACCGGCGACTGGCGAGGCATGGGGCTGCGCGCCAATGGCTCGAACCCGATGAGGTTCAGCGTCGAGCTGTCCGACGATCACCGGGTCGGCGCGGCCGGTGGTGGGCTCGAGCTGATGCTGCAGACTGTGATGCCATGGTTCAACCTGGGCAACGCCTCAGTCTCGGTGGGGCTCAGCGATGCGGCCGTTCAGGCGGCCGTCCGGCACACCAGCGCCGCCAGGCTCGAGCACCTCGACCAGAGCCTGTCCGCCCTGCCCACCATCCGCGCCCAGCTGGCGAAGATGTCGATCGACCTTGAATGCACCCGGTCGTACGTCAAACAGGCCGCCGGCCGGCTCGCCGAGCCCGCCGATGACACCGTGCTGCACGTTCTCGGCGTCAAGGCAGCGGCCAACGACGCGGCGCTGCGCATCACCGACGCAGCGATGCGTGTCTGCGGCGGTGCTGCGTTCTCCGAGCACCTGCAGATCGACCGCTACTTCCGCGACGCCAGGGCGGGTTCGGTGATGGCGCCCACCGCCGACATACTGTACGACTTCTATGGCAAAGCCATCACCGGCCAACCGCTGTTCTGACCGAAAGGGGAAACCAGGTGAGCGAGCCGCTGCTCGTGGGAGCCGTCGCCTACACGGCCAACGTCGTGCCCATCTGGGAGGGGATGCGCGACTACTTCGCCGAGACGTCGACCGAGATGGACTTCGTGCTGTTCTCCAACTACGGACGTCAGGTCGACGCGCTGATCGACGGGACCATCGACGTGGCGTGGAACACCAACCTGGCCTGGGTCCGCACCGTTGCCCAGACCGACGGGAAGTGCAGGGCCCTGGCCATGCGAGACACCGATACGGTCTTTCAGACCGTCTTTGTCACCCGCGCAGGCAGCAAGCTCGACGGACTCGAGGCGTTGAGGGGCAGGCGGCTCGCACTGGGGTCCAAGGACTCCGCGCAGGCCGCGATCCTGCCGGTGCACTTCCTGGACCACGCGGGGCCGGGCGCGGACACGGTGGAGCTGATCAGGACAGAGTCTGACCTTGGCAAGCACGGCGACACTGGCCGCAGCGAGCTTGACGCACTGCGCGCGGTGCTCGACGAGCGCGCCGACGCGGCCGCGATCGGCATCAACACCTGGGAGGCCATCGGCCGCGAGGACCTCATGCCCGGAGCGTTCGAGGCCTGCTGGGAGTCACCGACGTACAGCCACTGCAACTTCACAGTCCTGCCCCGAGTCCCGGAGGCGCGCACAACACCCTGGGTCGAGCGGTTGCTTGCCATGGACTGGGACAACCCCGAGCACCGTCCGATTCTCGAGATGGAGGGACTGCGCCGGTGGGTGCCTCCGCACCTCGACGGCTACGGCTCCCTGTTCGAGGCAGTACGCGAACAGGGGATACCGCCGCGGTGGTGAAGCAGTGGCTGGTCCTGGATCTCATCGAGCGCGTCGGCCGCGTCGCCCAGCACGGCACCACAACCGTGCCCCTCGGGCCGGACGACCCCGACCAAGCACGCGCCACCATCGCCGCCTGGTGCGCGCACACCGGCAACGAGCTCATGGAGATCCAGGGGAACGTCGCCACCGTACGCAGGGGCCGCAGCCCCGACCCGATCGGCGAGTTGACACCCGACACGGTGCCGGGAACCCGGCTGTGGATGTACACCAACTTCGACTGCAACCTGGCCTGTGACTACTGCTGCGTACGCTCCTCGCCGCAGACTGCCAGGCGCGCGCTCGGCGTCGATCGGGTCCGGCGGCTGGCGGCGGAGGCGGTCGAGGCCGGCGTCTCGGAGCTCATCCTCACCGGCGGTGAGCCGTTTCTCCTGCCTGACATCGACGACCTCGTGGCCGCCTGCACGGCGGTGCTCCCGACCACCTTGCTGACCAACGGGATGCTGTTCCGCGGGCGCAGACTGGCCGCCCTGCGCCGCATGGACCCCACCAGGCTCGCGTTGCAGATCAGTCTCGACTCCGCGACCGCGGACTTGCACGACCGGCATCGCGGCCATGGGTCCTGGGAACGGGCGGTCGCAGGGATTCGGCTAGCCCAGGCGGAAGGCTTCCGGGTCCGGGTGGCGGCCACCCTGGCATCCGAACAGAGCCACGAGCTTGGGCCCTTCCACGTCTTCCTGGACTCCCTCGGCATCAACCGAGAGGACCAGGTCATCCGGGCACTCGCCCATCGTGGCGTGGCCGACGAGGGGATCGAGCTGACGCTGGAGTCACTGATCCCAGAGGTCACGGTCACTGCCGAGGGCGTCTATTGGCACCCGGTCGCTGCCGACCACGACGACCAGTTCGTCACCCCTCAGATCTTCCCGCTGCGCGATGCCATCGACGAGGTGCGCCGGCGCTTCACCGAGCTCCGAGCCCGGTCCAACGAGGCCGCTCAATGGTTCCCGTGCGCCTGATTCCGGGCGCCGCGCGGATGTCCGGACGCCGACCGGAGCAGCACCTCGCGGCCCGGCAGGCGAGGACCGCTCGGTCCGGCTCGAGCCGCTGCCCTGTGACTTCAAGGCCGAGCCCGGTGAGCCGGCAGAACGCGGTCAGATCAGCGCAGACGAAGCCCGCATCCGGAGTAGCGTCAGGCACGTCGAGGTCTTCCAGATGGGCGGCGTAGGAACCCCCATCCTCGGGAGACCTCGACCACCGACGCGCCGACCAGCACAACACCCCTCAACTGTGAAGAGCCAGCTACCAACCTGGACGCTGACGGTTCGCCGAACAAGAAGGATCCCGTCCAAGTTGCCAGTCGCCGGGCCATCCTCGGCCGAGAGCGGCTTACAAGAGGTCGGGAGCCCCTCTCGCTGGTGAAAAGCATCTAGCGATCGGGATTTGGCCCGGACGACGGCCGCCATTGACGCCTGATCAGCCCGTATACCCACGAGTCCGACATCTCGCCGTTCACGACGCAGTCTTCCCGCAACGTCCCTTCACGCACGAATCCGAGCTTTTCCAGGACGCGGGCAGAAGCCGCGTTGCGCGTATCGGTCTCGGCCTGGACTCGATTCAGGTCCAGCGTGTCAAATGCCCACTGCAGCAAGGCGCGCCCGGCCTCCGTCGCGTAGCCGTGACCCCACGCCGCGTCGTCAAGGCAGTAGCCCATCGACGCGCTGCGGTAGTCAGGGTTCCACCGGGTCAGACCGCACCATCCGATGAACGCCTTGTCGGAAACACGGTCCATGGCCAGCCGCGCCCCGCTGCCTTCCTCCGCCATGCGCCCGCAAGCCGCGATACGGCGCTCGGCCCGCGCACGTTCGCTCCAGGGCGGCGCATCCCAGTAGCGCAGCACGTAGGCGCTGCTGTGCAGCGCGAAGAGGGCGTCCGCGTCCGCGCTGGTGAACGGGCGCAACCGCAGGCGAGCGGTCCGCAGTGTCGGGGTGGGCAAGGACATGCGTGCCATCTTGCCTTGCCATGAGCGAAGGCCGGGCTGCCGCCTACGCGAGCCCGAGCCCTAGCAGGTCAAGTCCACCGGCGCGCCGACCAGCACTACACCCCCAACTGTGAAGAGCCATAAATCCGTGTCAACAGAAGCGGAAATACTCCAGATTCCCTCAAGTTAGGCGTTCTTGGGTGGTGCGATCCGATGTGTCCCCATGGCGGCCCGTGCAGCTTGGTAAGCGTCGATGGGGTCGGACTTGCCCAGTCGGCGCCGTTCGGCTCGTTCGGGTCGCACCACCTCCACGACGTTGCATCCCTCGTCGACAGCGAATCGGGTGAGGCCGGCGCCGTAGGAGGATGTGCCTTCGATCCCGACCGCGGTGGGTTCGCCGTGGCTGAGGATGAACGCGAGGGCTCTGCGGTAGCCGGCTGGCGTCGTGGGGAACTCGCGGTCGTCGAGGTCGCGGCCCTCGGCATCGATCACAGCAACGTGAACGGTGTCCTCGTGGGTATCCGCGCCGCCATAGATCTTCCCGGCGACCTGCCCGGGCTCGTGATCAGGTGTCATGCTGAGTCCTGCCTTCCATTCGTGAGGGTGGGCTCCAGCCGGGTGGGCAGACAGGACAGTGATGAGGCTCTAGCCAGGCTCGTATGAGGTCATGTCCGCCCGGCTGGGTGCCGTTCAACGGGACCCGCAGCGGCCGGACATAACAATTCCAAGACAGTCCAGCAGGACGTCGGTCGATGTGAGAGTCACGACCGCCGCGAGCTGCTTCCGATCATTTACTGTCGATGTGCGGGGGCAGGTCGACCGCGCTGGATTCTTGAGTCGCCCCGCAGTGCCCTCCCGGGCCCGTGCCAACCTTTTCCGCGGGGGTCATGTGGGCCCAATCCGTAGAGGGTGAGTGTCGGGGGGCCGCTGGCGTCAGCGGCGACGATAGGGGTATGACATAGGGATGAGTCTCACTAAGGGCAGTGGCCCCTTCGGTTCCTCTCCGGCGGGATCGTTCAACTTCGACCCGAAGCCGCCCGAGCACGTCCTGTACGTCGAGCGCTCACCGCGG
>JALZKQ010000023.1 GCA_030859165.1 Actinomycetota bacterium | reverse complement strand
CGTCTTCGACGAGCCCACGATCGGGCTGCACCCGCACGACATCGAGCGGATGAACGACCTGCTGCTGCAGCTACGCGACAAGGGCAACACGGTGCTCGTCGTGGAGCACAAGCCGGAGGCGATCGCGGTCGCCGAGCATGTCGTCGACCTCGGCCCGAAGGCCGGCAGCGAGGGCGGAGAGGTGGTCTTCGAGGGCACCGTCGAGGGGCTCCGGGGGAGCGACACCATCACCGGCCGCCATCTCGACGACCGGGCCGCTCTCAAGGACGAGGTACGGGCTCCGGATGGCACGCTCGAGGTCCGCGGCGCCGACATCCACAACCTGCAGGACGTCGACGTCGACATCCCGCTCGGCGTGCTCGTCGTCGTCACCGGGGTGGCCGGCTCGGGCAAGAGCTCGCTGATCCGCGGCTCGGTGTCCGGGCGGGACGGCGTGGTGTCGGTCGACCAGGGCGCGATCCGCGGCTCGCGCCGCAGCAACCCCGCGACGTACACCGGTCTGCTAGACCCGATCCGCAAGGCGTTCGCGAAGGAGAACGGCGTGAAGCCGGCGCTGTTCAGCGCCAACTCCGAGGGTGCCTGCCCCAACTGCAACGGAGCAGGCGTGATCTACACCGACCTGGCGATGATGGCCGGAGTCGCCACGACCTGCGAGGTCTGCGAAGGGAGGCGGTTCCAGGCCGAGGTGCTGGACTACAAGCTCGGCGGCAAGGACATCAGCGAGGTACTCGCGATGCCGGTGGCCGAGGCCGAGGAGTTCTTCGGCGACGGTGCCGCCAAGCTGCCAAGCGCGCACAAGATCCTCGACCGGCTCGCCGACGTCGGGCTCAGCTACCTCACGCTCGGCCAGCCGCTCACGACGCTGTCCGGCGGCGAGCGGCAGCGGATCAAGCTGGCCTCCCACATCGGCGACAAGGGTGACGTCTACGTCCTCGACGAGCCGACCTCCGGCCTGCACCTCGCCGACGTGGAGAATCTGCTCGGCCTGCTCGACCGGCTCGTCGACTCCGGCAAGTCGGTCATCGTCATCGAGCACCACCAGGCGGTCATGGCGCACGCCGACTGGATCATCGACCTCGGCCCGGGCGCCGGCCACGACGGCGGCCGGATCGTCTTCGAGGGCACACCCGCCGACCTCGTCGCGGCCCGGTCCACCCTCACTGGGGAGCACCTCGCGGCGTACGTCGGCACCTGACCGAGGCCCTCGCGGACACCGTGAGACGAGTTCTCTCTGCTTGCCGCCGACGACCTCTCCACCAACAGGCTCTATGGACACATCAAGGTGCAACAGGGTAGGACACCCCGCACTACGCCAGCTGGCTCAACCGCATCGAGGCCCCGTTCACCGCGCTGCGCCACTTCAGTCTCGACGGCACGGACCACGAGAGCCACGAGGCCCAGGCCATCTTGATCCGGCGCTACGTCGCCTGGCGCAACCGGCACGCGCAGGATCGAATGCTGCGGAGGTGGTCAAGCGCGCAAACGTTGCCTGACGGGCATAGCTGCGGGGTCCTCTGCTCGGCGAGTCCCCAGCGCGCAGCCAGCGGATCGTCGGACTGGAAGTGCACAGTGTGGGCATGACCAGCAGGGGAAGCCGCGGATGACGACGCTCGTCGCGACGATGCTGCTCGGTGTCGGGGCGGCACTGGCCATGGTCCTCGTCGAGCGTCGCGGCTCTCGGGGGCCGCGCGACGCCGTGGCGGCGCTGCTCGGCCTGTGGCTGGTGTTGGCCGTGTTGGCCCGGCTGTACGAGGGGCCGCCGGAGCCGGAGCTGGCGCGTGCGGCCCTGCCGTTCGCCGCGCTGGGCGCGGTGTGCGGCGGCAACCTGGTCACCAAGGCGGTGTTCGGGCGGGTCGACGGCACCGACAGCGCGGCGGCACGCAGCGCGCTGCCGGGCGGGGCGTGGATCGGCGCGTTCGAGCGGTTCGCGGTCTTCGTCTGTCTCGTCGCCGGCATCCCCGAGGGTGTCGCGGTCGTCCTCGCGGTCAAGGGGCTCGGCCGCTACCCGGAGCTCCGGATCGCCGAGGCCCGGACCGATGCCAGCGGAGCGGGCGAACGCTTCATCATCGGCACGCTGGTCAGCCTGATCTGGGCGGCCGGCGCGGCATACCTTGCGCTGCGCTCATGACCGCTTGCCGGGACGAGGTCTGCGGGTAGAGCCCGCGGCGTAGGCTCGCAGGCCATGAGCGACGACCACGTGGCCCCCGACATCAAACCTCGCAGCCGGGACGTCACCGACGGCCTCGAGAAGGCCGCCGCGCGCGGAATGCTCCGGGCGGTCGGGATGGGCGACGACGACTGGGCCAAGCCGCAGATCGGGGTGGCCTCGAGCTGGAACGAAATCACCCCGTGCAACCTGTCCCTGGACCGGTTGGCCGACGCGGTGAAGTCCGGCGTCCACGCGGCTGGCGGGTACCCGCTGGAGTTCGGGACCATCTCGGTGTCCGACGGCATCTCGATGGGACATGACGGCATGCACTTCTCGCTGGTCTCGCGCGAGGTCATCGCCGACTCCGTCGAGACCGTGATGATGGCCGAGCGACTCGACGGCTCGGTGCTCCTCGCCGGCTGCGACAAGAGCCTGCCCGGGATGCTGATGGCGGCCGCGCGTCTCGACCTGGCCAGCGTGTTCCTGTACGCCGGGTCGATCATGCCCGGCAACGTCGACGGCCGTGATGTCACGATCATCGACGCCTTCGAAGCCGTGGGCGCTTGCCTGCGCGGTCTCATCACCCGCGCTGAGGTGGACCGCATCGAGCGGGCGATCTGTCCGGGTGAAGGTGCCTGCGGGGGGATGTACACCGCCAACACGATGGCCTCGGTCGCCGAGGCGCTCGGGATGTCGCTACCGGGGTCGGCGGCGCCGCCGGCGGTCGACCGCCGGCGAGACGGCTTCGCCCACAAGTCCGGCCAGGCGGTCGTAGAGATGTTGCGGCACGGGATCACCGCGCGCCAGATCCTGACCAAGCCGGCCTTCGAGAACGCCATTGCCGTCGTGATGGCACTAGGTGGGTCCACCAACGCGGTGCTGCACCTGCTGGCCATCGCCAACGAGGCGGAGGTGGACCTCACGCTGGACGACTTCACCCGGATCGGCAGGAAGGTCCCACACCTGGGGGACCTCAAGCCGTTCGGCAGGTTCGTGATGAACGACGTGGACCGTGTCGGTGGCATCCCGGTGATCATGAGCGCGCTGGTCAACGCCGGGCTGATGGACGGCGACTGCCTGACCGTGACGGGCAGAACGATGGCCGAGAACCTCGCCGCGCTGGCCCCGCCGCCGATCGACGGCACCATCTTGCGTGGCCTGGACAACCCGATCCACGCCACGGGCGGGTTGACCATCCTGCACGGCAGCCTGGCTCCGGAGGGTGCCGTGGTGAAGAGCGCCGGCTTCGACAGCACGGTCTTCGAGGGCACTGCCCGTGTCTTCGACGGCGAGCAGGCCGCGATGGCCGCGCTGGCCGACGGCACGATCGTCGCCGGTGACGTCGTGGTCATCCGCTACGAAGGGCCCAAGGGAGGACCGGGGATGCGGGAGATGCTGGCCATCACCGGGGCGATCAAGGGAGCGGGACTGGGCAAGGACGTCCTGCTCCTGACCGACGGCCGGTTCTCCGGCGGCACCACCGGCCTGTGCGTGGGTCACGTCGCCCCGGAGGCCGCCGACGGCGGACCCATCGCGCACGTCCGTGACGGCGACCGGGTCGTGCTCGACGTGGAGTCCGGGACGCTGGACCTGCGGGTGGGGCCGGCCGAGTTCGAGCTGCGCGCATCGGGATGGCGGCCACGCGAGTCGGGTCACACCCGCGGGGTGCTGGCCAAGTACGCCAGGCTCGTCGGCTCCGCTGCGTCGGGGGCGGTCTGCGGCTGAACCTGCGCCAGTACGCACCCAGGCTTGGCGTGATGCCATCATGAGCAGGTGACCTGCCCGTCGGAGTGCATCGTGTCGTCTGGTGCGGCGCCAGTCGGTATCCCATGACCGACGGGTCCGGCCCGGCGATCCTCGTCGTGCTGCTCGCCGGGGGGATCCTGAGCATCGCGACCGGGTGGTGCGTGGTCCGGACCTGGAGGCGCAGCCTGCGACGCGAAGCGGTCGTCGTCGCGGCCTGGAGTCTGAGCTTCGTGGCCATGGGCGTGCTCGGGCTCCTGAACGGGCGACCGGATGCGCACCCGGTCTGGGACGTGCTGCTGGGGGTGTCGCTGTGCGCGTTCGCGATCGCCTACGTCGCGATCGTGCGCAGGTTCTTCGACGCCTGGCGTGAGCTCACCCTGGATGCGTGGCTGATCGGGGGCAGTGTCTTCCTGGCGTCCTGGAGCATCGTGCTGCTGACGGGCAACGACGTCACGCTGGAGCAGCCGTACCTGGACCTGGTGCACGTCAGCGTCGCCGCGTGGCTCACCGCGGGTGTGCTGCGCCACGCCCCATTGCTCGAGCACCACTCGCGTCCCGTCAGGCTCGCGGCGGTGACGTTCCCGCTGCCCTACCTCGCCGCGGTGGTGCTGCAGAAGGCGCCGATGCTGAACTGGTCCGAGGAGTGGCTCGACCTGCCCGAGCTCCTGACTGCGGCGTCGTTCGGGCTGATCCTGGTCGTGGTCGCGGCCTACCCCGACGGGCTGCCGCACGACGTGGTCCCGCTCCGGTCGCGGGTCGGCCAGCAGGTCCCCTACCTCGCCGTGCTGTTGGCCCTGCCGCTGGCCCTGACCGCCATCCTCAGCGGGGACGCGGGTGGCATGGCGGCGTTCCTGGCCCTGTGCGGCCTGCTGGTCATCGTGCTGAGCATCCGGCAGATACTCACCACCGACGTCAACGAGGCGCTCGTGTCGCGGATGCGGGAACGGGAGGACCTCTACCGCTCGCTCGTGCAGGACTCCAGCGACGTCATCATGATCGCCACCCACGAGGGCGTGCTGGAGTACGTCAGCCCCGCGGCCAGCCAGGTGCTCGGCGAGCCGGGCAGGGACATGGTGGGGCGACCGGCCGGGGAGGTCCTCGGCGTCACCGTCGCGGACGTGCAACAGGTGATCGACTTGGTGCTCACCGGCGGTGCACCCCAACGGATCGAGAGCCGTACGGTCGGCCCCACGGACAGCACCTACCTCGAGACGATCGTGTCCATCCGAGGCAGCAACATGGTGCTCAACGTGCGCGACGTCAGCGAACGCACCGTGCTGCGCGAGCAACTCAACGACCTGGCCTTCCGTGACCCACTGACCGGTCTGCACAACCGTACCCGCCTGTTGCGCTCGCTCGAACAGTCGTTGGACAGCTGGCGCGGCGACCCGCCAGGCGCACAGCTCGTGCTGCTGTTCCTCGACCTCGACGGCTTCAAGGCGGTCAACGACGCAGCCGGTCATGCCGCTGGCGACGCGGTGCTGCGCAAGGTCGCCGGGCGGCTCGCCGCGGCGCTCCCGAGCACCGCCACGCTGGCCCGGGTCGGCGGCGACGAGTTCGCGGTGCTGTTCACCGACATCAGCCGGGAGGATGCGGGCGCGTTGGCCGACCACATCGCCGACGAGGTCTCCCGGGTCTACCAGATCGACCAGGGCGAGTTCGTCATCGGTGTCAGCATCGGCGTGGTCGAGGCGGTCGACGCCGCCGACGCCGAGAACCTGCTGCGCGACGCGGATCTCGCGATGTACGCGGCGAAGCGATCTCGCCAGAGCTGGATGCTCTTCGACCCCTCGATGCACGAGGAGGCAGTCCGCCGGACCGACAGCGACCGGCTGCACGCCGATGCGCTGAGCGAGGGCCGGCTGGAGCTGCGCTACCAGCCGATCGTCGACCTCGAGACAGAGACGCCGACCGGGGTGGAGGCGTTGCTGCGGTGGCGCACCGCGGTCGGGACGCTGTGTCCCCCACAGCCGTTGATCGAGTACGCCGAGCGCACCGGACGGGTCAGCGAGCTGACGGACTGGGTCATCGGTACGGCACTGGACCAGGTAGCCGCCTGGCGTGACGAGGTGGCGCTGATCCCGGTGTCTGTCAACCTGGCGCCGGTGGAGCTGCTGCGTGAGGGTGCAGTGGCGTCCCTGCGCCGCGAGCTGATGAGTCGTGATCTGCCGGCCTGCGTGCTCACCATCGAGATCACCGAGCAGGTGCTGCTGCGCGAGGCCGATCGGGCGATCCGGGTGATAGGCGACCTGCGCGCACTCGGTATCAAGGTGGCCATCGACGACTTCGGTACCGGGTTCTCCTCGCTGGCCTACCTGGTGGATCTGCCCGTCGACGTGATCAAGCTCGACGCGAGCTTCCTGCACGCACTCCCGCGGACCCACACGGCGCGCGTCGTGGTCGCCGGCATCGTGGAGATGGCCCGCGACCTCGACCTCGTGGTCGTCGCGGAGGGAGTCGAAACCGTCGAGCAGCGTGACCTGCTGCTCACCCTGGGCCGCACGCAGTGCCAGGGCTACCTGTTCGGCGGCGCCCTGCGCAGCGACGAGGTCCGCGAGCTCTTCACGAGCGGGGATGCACCCGTGCAGTTGCAGCACCGCCGCGCCGCCGACCGTTCGGCCTGATCCAGTGACCGTAGGACGCTGCAACGCCCCGTACCCGCGTCGTCCGCGAGCTGCGCGGAGCGCGGACGCTTACCTCCCATGGCATGTTGTCACTGACCATGGGTTGCAACCCATGGTCAGTGCGGTTTACCAGGGTCCCCTGGTAAACCGCGGCTCGACGGCACCCGGACGGCACTGATCGAAGGCCGAGACGGATGTCCGTATGACGAGACGTGAATCGCCCACGATTGATCTGCCGCGTCAGGTGGGCGAGAGTGAGGTGGTGCGTTCCCCGATCATTCTCGTATGCCGATGACGTGAGACTCCCGGAGTCACACGTTCCCCTCGCCAGCCCTCGGGCCGAGGGGCTTTTTTGTGCCATCGATCCAGGGCCGCGACACCGCCGAAGCAACCGACGAGGACCGTGATGAGTGAGCAGATGACCGGGGCCGCCAGCCTGGTGCGAGCCCTGGAGCAGGTCGGTGTCGACACGATCTTCGGGATCCCCGGGGGAGCCGTCCTCCCGGTGTACGACCCGCTGTTCGACAGCCAGCAGATCCGGCACATCCTGGTTCGTCACGAGCAGGGCGCCGGCCACGCCGCCCAGGGGTACGCCGTGGCCAGCGGCCGGACCGGCGTGTGCCTGGCGACGTCCGGACCGGGGGCGACCAACTTGGTGACACCCATCGCCGACGCCAACATGGACTCCGTCGCGCTGGTCGCGATCACCGGTCAGGTGCCGAGCGCGGCGATCGGGACCGACGCCTTCCAGGAGGCCGACATCCGCGGCATCACCATGCCGATCACCAAGCACTCGTACCTGGTGACCGACCCGACGCAGATCCCGCGCGTCATCGCCGAGGCGTTCTACATCGCCGGGACGGGGCGCCCGGGACCGGTGCTCGTCGACATCGCCAAGGACGCGCTGCAGGCGGTGACGACCTACTCCTACCCGCGCGAGGTGTCGCTGCCCGGCTACCGGCCGGTCACCCGCCCGCACGCCAAGCAGCTGCGCGAGGCCGCGCGGTTGATGCTCGCCTCGACCCGGCCGGTGCTGTACGTGGGCGGCGGCGTCATCAAGGCCAAGGCGTGGGCCGAGCTACGGGTCCTCGCCGAGCTGACCGGCATCCCGGTGGTCACGACGCTGATGGCACGTGGCGCCTTTCCCGACAGCCACGAGCTGCACCGCGGCATGCCGGGCATGCACGGCAGCGTGTCGGCGGTCGCATCGCTGCAGCGCTCGGACCTGCTGATCTCGCTGGGGGCACGCTTCGACGACCGGGTCACCGGCAAGCTGGACTCCTTCGCCCCCGGGGCGAAGGTCATCCACGCCGACATCGACCCGGCCGAGATCTCCAAGAACCGCCGGGCAGACGTGCCGATCGTGGGTGACGTGCGTGAGGTGATCGCCGAGCTGTGCGTCCTCCTCGAGGCCGAGCAGAGGGCCGGCCACACCGGCGACTACGCCGCATGGCGCGACTACACCGCCGGCATCGCGGCCCGCTACCCGCTCGGCTACGACCTGCCCGAGGACAGCTCGCTGTCCCCGCAGTACGTCATCGAGCGGATCAACGCCGCTGCCGGGCCGGAGGCCACGTACGTCGCCGGCGTCGGACAGCACCAGATGTGGGCCAGCCAGTTCGTGCAGTACGAGCGCCCGACCTCGTGGATCAACTCCGGTGGCCTGGGCACCATGGGCTTCGCGGTGCCGGCCGCGATGGGGGCCAAGGTCGCCGAGCCGGACCGCGTCGTGTGGGCGATCGACGGTGACGGCTGCTTCCAGATGACCAACCAGGAGCTGGCGACCTGTGCGATCGAGGGCATCCCGATCAAGGTCGCGGTCATCAACAACTCCTCGCTGGGCATGGTCCGGCAGTGGCAGTCGCTGTTCTACGAGGGCCGCTACTCCAACACCGACCTGCACTCGACCCGCATCCCGGACTTCGCGAAGCTCGCCGAGGCGTACGGGTGCGTCGGTCTGCGCTGCGACAAGCCCGACGACGTGGACTCGATCATCGCCCAGGCCATGGAGATCAACGACCAGCCGGTGGTCGTCGACTTCGCCGTGCACCGCGACGCGATGGTGTGGCCCATGGTCGCCGCCGGCACCAGCAACGACGCGATCCAGATCGCGCGCGACATGGCGCCTGACTTCGAGACGGATGACCTCTGATGAGCCGGCACACGCTTTCGGTCCTGGTCGAGGACACCCCGGGGGCCCTGGCGCGCGTGTCGGGCCTGTTCTCCCGCCGTGGGTTCAACATCGAGTCGCTCGCCGTCGGCCCTACCGAGATCACCGGCGTCTCGCGGATGACGATCGTCGTCAACGTCGACGCGTTGCCGCTGGAGCAGGTGACCAAACAGCTCAACAAGCTGATCAACGTCATCAAGATCGTGGAGCTCGACCCCTCCAGTGCCGTCGAGCGCGAGCTGGTCCTCATCAAGGTCAAGGCCGATGCCGTCACCCGCAGTCAGGTCATCGAGACCATCCAGCTCTTTCGTGCCAAGGCCGTCGACGTGGGACCGGACTCCATCACGATCGAGGTCACCGGCGATCCGGGCAAGCTCGCGGCGATCCTGCGGGTGCTCGAACCGTTCGGTATCCGTGAGCTGGTCCAGTCGGGCAAGGTGGCCGTCGGTCGAGGTGCCCGATCGATCACCGACCGGAGCCTGCGGCCCATCGTCGGCGCCTCCTGAGCCGTCCATCCCACCCATCCACTGCACGAGGAGAAACCACCCGTGGCGACCCTGTTCTACGACGACGATGCCGACCTGTCCCTGATCCAGGACCGCAACGTGGCCGTGCTCGGCTACGGCAGCCAGGGGCACGCGCACGCGCTGTCGCTGCGTGACTCCGGTGTCGACGTCCGCGTCGGCCTGCCCGAGGGCTCCCGCAGCCGCGCCAGGGCCGAGGCCGAGGGCCTGACCGTCCGCACGCCGTACGAAGCCTGCGAGGAGGCCGACCTGGTGGTGATCCTCACGCCGGACCACGTGCAGCGACACGTGTACGCCGACGCCGTCGAGCCGAACCTCCTCGAGGGCGACGCGTTGTTCTTCGGCCACGGCTTCAACATCCGCTTCGGCTACATCCGGCCGCCGGCCTTCGTCGACGTGGCCATGGTGGCGCCGAAGGGGCCCGGGCACCTGGTGCGTCGCGAGTACGTCGACGGCCGGGGCGTACCCGTGCTCGTCGCCGTCGAGCAGGATCCCAGCGGCAACGCCTGGGAACTGGCGTTGTCCTACGCCAAGGGCATCGGCGGACTGCGCGCCGGCGGCATTCGGACCACCTTCACCGAGGAGACCGAGACCGACCTGTTCGGTGAGCAGTCCGTGCTGTGCGGGGGCGTGTCCGAACTCGTCATGAAGGGGTTCGAGACCCTGACCGAGGCCGGCTACCAGCCCGAGGTGGCGTACTTCGAGTGCCTGCACGAGCTCAAGCTCATCGTGGACCTGATGTACGAGGGCGGCATCGCCAAACAGCGCTGGAGCGTGTCCGACACCGCCGAGTACGGCGACTACGTCTCCGGCCCACGCATCATCGACGACTCGGTCAAGCAGCGCATGGGCGACGTGCTCGAGGACATCCGCAACGGGTCGTTCGCGCAGCGCTTCATCGACGACCAGGACAACGGCGCGAAGGAGTTCACGGCGTTGCGGGAGAAGGCCGCGGCCCACCCGATCGAGGCGGTCGGTGCGGACCTGCGTGGCATGATGGCCTGGGTCAAGAGCCACGACGACGACTACACCGAGGGCTCGTCGGCTCGCTGAGAAGCATCGAGCGCGCGACCACAACTCAAGAATCCGGCCGGGGTGCCCCTCGGGGCTGAGATCACACCCGCCACACCTGATCCGGTTCGTACCGGCGTAGGGAGCCGTAGTACGCCTCATGAGGCTTTCCACGCCACCACAGGAGGGGAGCCTCATGAGCATCCAGAGCGTCTACGCATCCGTGCGCCAGCAGCGTCCGCTGGTGCAATGCCTGACCAACTACGTGTCGATGGACATTGCGGCCAACGTGCTGCTCGCCGCCGGTGCGTCGCCGGCGATGGTGCACACCGACCAGGAGGCCGGTGAGTTCGCCGGGCTCGCCGACGCGGTGTACGTCAACATCGGCACCCTGTCCCCGCCCTGGGTCGAGGGCATGCGCGCGGCCGTGGCCATGGCGCGACAGCGTGGGCGGCCCTGGGTGCTGGACCCGGTGGCGGTGGGCGCGACCGGCTACCGCACGTCGGTCGCGGTCGAGCTCTTCGCGCAGCGGCCGACCGTGCTGCGAGCCAACCCCGGTGAGGTGCTGGCGCTGGCGGGGGTGGCCGGCTCCTCGCGCGGGGTGGACTCCACCGCGTCCTCTGACGACGCGGTCGAGCAGGCACGCCGGCTGGCCCGAGACGGCGGCTGCGTCGTCGTGATGACGGGGGAGCGCGACGTGGTCACCGACGGGGACCGCGTGTCGGTCGTCTCCGGGGGTGACGCCCGGATGCCGCTGGTCACTGCGCTGGGCTGTTCCCTGTCCGGGCTGGCGGCCGCCTGCTGCGCCGTCTGCGAGGATGCGTTCGAGGCCTCGGTAGCCGCGTGTGCGCTCCTGGCCGTGGCCGGCGAGCGCGCCGGTGCGACCGCCGCCGGACCGGCATCGCTGCGCACGGCGCTGATCGATGCCCTGGCCACGCTCACACCCGAGGACCTGGCGTCGCGTGCCATGGTCCGGGACGCGTCGTGACGGCCGACCTGCGGGTCTACCTGGTGACCGGCCCCGTCGGTACAGGTGGTTCGTGCAGCGCGGTCGTCGAGCAGGCGGTCGCCGGTGGCGTGACCTGCGTGCAGCTGCGTGACAAGGGCGCCGACCGTGCCGGGCTGGTGACGACCGCCCGTACGCTCCTCGAGGTCCTGTCGCCGTACGGCGTGCCGCTCCTCGTCGACGACGACCCGTGGGCGAGCCGAGATGCCGGGGCGATGGGCGTCCACGTCGGTACCGGCGACCTCCCCCCATCGAGGGCCCGCCAGGTCGTGGGCCCGGGATCACTGGTGGGCTGGTCCATCGAGCACGTCGCCCAGCTGGATGCACGCTCCGAGCTCGCTGCGTGCGACTACCTCGCGGTCAGCCCGGTCTGGTCGACGCCGTCCAAGCACGACACCGCGCCGGCGCTCGGCCTGGACGGTGTACGGGCGGTTCGTGCCGCTGCGCCCGCTCGGCTGCCCGTCATCGGCATCGGCGGCATCGATGCGTCCAACGCCGGTGACGTGATCCGCGCCGGAGCCGCAGGGGTCGCGGTGATCTCGGCCGTCTGGTCCGCAGCCGATCCCCGTACCGCCGCTGCCGGCCTGCTGGCCGCGGTCGACGGGGCACGGCCGTGAACCGCGTCTCAGCGTTCCTGACCGTCGCCGGGTCCGACCCGTCGGGCGGAGCGGGCATCCAGGCCGATCTGAAGACCGCGTCCGCGCTCGGGGTGTACGCCGGCGCCGTGCTCACCTCGCTCACGGTGCAGAACACCCAGGGTGTCTTCGGCGTGCACCAGGTGCCGGCGGGGTTCGTGGCCGACCAGCTGGTCGCCGTGCTCGACGACCTGGAGGTCCGGGCGGTCAAGATCGGCATGCTCGGCACCGCCGAGGTGGCACACACGGTGGCCGACGTGCTCCTCGCGCGTGCCGAGCCGCCGCAGGTCGTGCTCGACCCGGTGATGGTGTCGACGTCGGGGCACCGCCTGGTCGACGACGACACCGTCATCGCGATCCGGAACCGGCTGCTCCCTCTGGCCGACGTCGTCACGCCGAACATCCCGGAGGCGGCGACGCTGCTCGGGCTCCCGGTTGTGACCGACCTCGCGGCTGCGGGTGGGGAACTGCGCACGCTCGGCGCCCGCGCCGCCCTCGTGAAGGGTGGTCATGGCGACGGCCCGACGAGCACCGACGTGCTGGTCGACGCTCGCGGGGTGCTCGAGCTCGCCGCCCCGCGGATCAACACGCCGCACACGCACGGCACCGGCTGCACGTTGTCCAGCGCGGTCGGCGCTCTGCTCGTGCGCGGCCTACCGCTGCGAACGGCGCTTCGAGAGGCCAAGGCGTACCTCACCGCGGCGATGCGGGCAGGGGCCACGGTGCGCGTGGGGCACGGCTGCGGCCCGGTCGACCACCTCTACGCCTGGTCCGCGGACGGGGCCCCTTCATGAGTGCCTCCACGTTCTCCGCCGACGCCTGGAACCGGGTGCAGCCCGCCTTCGCCGCGATCGTGCGGCATCCGTTCGTCGTCGCGCTGGGCGACGGGAGCCTCGCACCGGTGGTTTTCACGCGGTACCTGCTGGACGACGCCCACTACCTGACGGGCTTTGCCCGCGCGCTCGCGCTGACCGCCGCCCGGCTGCCCGACCCGGACGGGCTGGCGACACTCGCCTCGTCGGCGGCCGGGGCGATCGCTGCGGAGCGCTCGCTGCACACGACGTTCCTGACCGACGTGGGGATCGACCCGGACGCACAGGGCGTCGCGGAGCCCACCCCCACGTGCCGCGCCTACCTGGCGACACTGGTCTGCGACGCGGCGCTCGCGCCGGTCGAGGTCGCCGTCTCGGGCCTGCTGCCGTGCTTTCGCGTGTACGAGGAGGTCGGCCGACGCATCGCCGCGACGGCGCAGCACGCGAGACAGGCGCACCCGTACCGGCAGTGGATCGCCACCTATGCCGACCCCGCCTTCGTCGCCTCGGTCCGGGCGGCAGAAGAGCTGGCCGACCGGCTCGCCGCACCGGTGTCCGCCGCCCGTGTGGAGGACATGCACCGGGCGTACGCGCTCTCCACCCGGTACGAGTGGATGTTCTGGGACGCGTCCTGGCGCGGCGAGTCGTGGCCGCGTCACGGCTTCGAGTAGACTGCCACGCTGCGCGGCGGCTGGGGTGAGGGTCGATCGGCCCGCCGCACCGATGTCCGCTGGCGCCGGTCCTGACCGGTGACCCCGGGCGTCCGTACGCTGTCTCGGATCGACGCCCGCGGCCGAGGAGGAGCGCATGTCCTGTCCTCGCTGCGGGCACGACCTCCCCAGTGGCGCCACCGGCTGTGGACGCTGTGGGGGACACCACCCCGGCGCTCCCTGGGCACCTGCGTGGCAGGCGTGCGCCCCACACCGGGTGGCCGGTGACCGGACGGGCTGGGCCGTGGAAGCGCTGCTGGCCCTGCTGCTGGTCGTCGCCAGTGTCGCTGCTGGGGTCCTGCTCACCCGCGAGGCGGCTCCCGCCACCGAGACGCGGGCCGCTGCCTCGGCAGCCGTGGCCGCAGACAGCCCTGGAAGCACGGCGCTCGACGGCGACTTCTCGCAGGTGTACGCCGACGTCGCCGACGGTGTCGGGCTGGTCGTTGTCGTGAGCTGTGCCGGCGAGAGCTTCACCGGCTCGGCGTTCCTGGTCGGCGCGGACACCATGCTCACGGCGGCGCACGTCGTGAGCGACGTCGCCGACGTCCGGGTCGAGCTCGACGCGGCGGTGGTCGGGGCAACGGTGGAGTCGATCGACCTGACCCACGACCTGGCGCTGCTGAGACTCGACGCGCCCGTGCCCGGCCACGTCTTCGAGTTCTCCTCCGGCGACCCTCCCACCGGTGCGCCGGTGGCCGCGATCGGCTACCCGTTGGGCGAGGCCAGGACGCTCACCGTGGGCACGATCTCCGGACTCGACCGTGACATCAGCACCGAGACGGGGGACTACGAGGGTCTGGTCCAGACCGACACGGCGATCAACCCCGGCAGCTCCGGCGGACCAGTGCTCGCCGCCTCCGGTGAGGTCGTCGCCGTCGCAGACGCCGTCCGGATCGACGCCCAGGGGATCGGGTTCGGCGTTGCGGCCTCCGTCGCCGCCGACCTCGCGCACGGCAGTGGGCCGAGGACATCCCCGCAGCCGTGCCGATGACGCCGGGGCGGGTTCCCGTGTCGGTTATGCTCGACGCCGCACACCGTCGTGCAGGTACGTGTCCGCTGGCCGCACCGGCCCACACCCATGATCTGCCCAAGGACCCCTGACGTGACCAAGCCCGTCGTCCTCATTGCCGAAGAGCTGTCGCCCGCCACCATGGACGCGCTCGGACCCGACTTCGACATCTGTCACTGCAACGGTGCCGACCGTGCTGAGCTGCTGCCGGCGCTCGCCGACGTCGACGCCCTCCTGGTGCGCAGCGCGACCAAGGTGGACGCCGAGGCGCTGGCGGCTGCCTCCCGCCTCAGGGTGGTCGCACGCGCCGGTGTCGGACTCGACAACGTCGACGTGCGGGCCGCGACGCAGAGCGGGGTGATGGTGGTCAACGCGCCGACCTCCAACATCGTCAGTGCCGCCGAGCTCGCCGTGGGGTTGATGCTGGCCGCTGCGCGACACCTGGTGCCGGCCAACGTGGCACTGAAGCAAGGTGAGTGGAAGCGTTCGCGCTACACCGGTACCGAGCTGTACGAGAAGACCGTCGGCGTGGTGGGCCTCGGCCGGATCGGCGTCCTGGTCGCTCAGCGGCTGACGGCCTTCGGCATGCGGGTCATCGCCTACGACCCGTACGTCCAGGCCGGACGGGCGGCGCAGATGGGCGTCCGCCTGGTGTCCCTGGACGACCTCATGGCCGAGTCCGACTTCATCACTGTGCACCTGCCCAAGACGCACGAGACGGCGGGTCTCATCAGCGACGAGCAGCTGCACAAGGTCAAGCCGCACCTGGTGCTCGTGAACGCGGCCCGAGGCGGCATAGTCGACGAGCGGGCGCTCTTCGACGCACTTGTCGACGGCCGGGTCGCAGCCGCCGGGCTGGACGTCTACGCGGTGGAGCCGTGCACGGACTCCCCGTTGTTCGGCCTCGAGAACGTCGTCGCCACGCCGCACCTGGGCGCCAGCACCGACGAGGCGCAGGAGAAGGCGGGCATCGCGGTCGCGAGGTCGGTACGTCTGGCGCTGGCCGGAGAGCTGGTTCCCGATGCGGTCAACGTGCAGGGCGGCGTCATCGCCGAGGACGTACGACCCGGCATCCCACTCACCGAGAAGCTCGGCCGCATCTTCAGCGCCCTCGCGGGCGGCATCGCCCAGCAGCTCGACGTCGAGGTGCGCGGTGAGATCACCCAGCACGACGTGAAGGTGCTGGAGCTGGCCGCGCTCAAGGGTGTGTTCCACGACGTCGTCGAGGGTCAGGTCTCCTACGTCAACGCCCCGCTGCTGGCCGTCGAGCGCGGTCTGGAGGTGCGCCTGGTGACCGAGGCCGAGAGCGTGGACCACCGCAACCTGGTCACCCTGCGCGGCACCCGTGCCGACGGCTCCGCGGTCTCGGTCTCGGGGACCTTGATCGGCATCAACCAGCGCGAGCGCATCGTCGACATCGACGGCTACGACATCGACATCGAGCCCACCGACCACCTCGCGTTCATCACCTACGTCGACCGTCCCGGCATGGTCGGTGTCGTCGGCCAGGTGCTCGGTGAGGCGCAGATCAACATCGCGGGCATGCAGGTGAGCCGCGACTGCGTCGGAGGCCAGGCGCTGGTCGCCATGGCCGTCGACTCGGCCGTGCCACCGCAGGTGGCCGAGCAGGTGCGCCAGGCCATGGACGCCACCACGGTCCGCCTGGTCGACCTCTCCGGCTGACCCGCTAACGGTTGCGGCCCCGCCCGTCGCTCGGGGTAGCCAGAATGCGAGGACACGCCGGCGTGCCGCGCGATATGCCTACCCCCAGCGGTGCGGCTTAGTGCAGGTGGTTCTTCAGCCAGCTTCCAAGACACAACCCATATGGTCAGGCGATCAGGGGACGGCGGTCGCGGAGGATCGGGCTCCTGTCGGCCAGTGCCTCGTCGTAGGCCGCGGCGAGTCGCTGCACGGCCTCAGGGAACGCAGCCGGGTCGCCGGTGAAGGGCAGCCGCAGTCGTGACTCATGACCGCCGTCCACGCCGAACCGGCCGCCCGGCACGCCCAGCACGCCGTGCCGCTCCGCCGCCTCCACCACAGCAGGGCCGATCGGCTCCGGCAGTCGGCACCACAGGCTCAGCCCGCCGGCCGGCATGGCGAAGCTCCACGTCGGCAGCCGCCGGCGCAGCTCTCGCGCCAGCGTGTCGCGCCCACGGCGCAACGAGCACCTGCGGTCCTCGAGGGCGGCCTCGAGGTCGTCGAAGAGGTACGACACCGCGAGCTGGTCCATGACCGAGGACCCGAGGTCGAGCGTCACGCGGGCGCGTACCAGGCCAGGGACGACGCTGACGGGGGCCCTGATCCACCCGACGCGAAATCCGCCCCACAATGCCTTGCTCGCACTGCCCACGGTGATCGCCGCACGGTGGAACGCCGCGAACGGCGCCGGCATCGCCACGTCGTCCAAGGCCAGCTCGGCGCTGCTCTCGTCGACCAGGCTCACCGTCTGGGTCCGGTCGAACGCTGCGGCCACCTCGGCCCGGGTGCGGGCGTCCATCAGCGCGCCGGTCGGATTGTGGAAGTCGGGCATCAGGAGCCCGAGCACCGGACGCGCGCGCACCAGCGTCGTCTCCAGTGTCGGCACGTGCCAGCCGTCGTCGCCCATGGCGTGCCCGACCAGGCGGCCGTGGCAGCCGCGGATCGTCTCGATGGCATTGGGATAGGAGGGGCTCTCGGACAGGACGCGTGCGCCCGGCCGCACGAGCAGCCGCATCACGATGGCAAGAGACGACAGGGCGCCCGTCGTTACGATGATCTGTCCGGCGCCGGTGGGTACGCCCCGCAGTTCGTACCGCGCCGCGATCTTCTCCCGCAGCTCGGGCAGTCCCTCGGGGTAGTAACCGCTGCCGCGCAGCTGCGCCGGCAGCTGCTCGGCAGCGTGCCGGAACGCTTGGTGCACCGCGGGAACCGCCGCCGGTGCGGCGCAAGTGAGGTCGATGCAGCCGGGCGTGCTGGCGCGGGGGGCGAAGATGGCACCGAGTGCGCCGCGGTTGTCGCCGGGCACCCGGACGACCGTGCCCGAGCCGTGCCGTGCCGTGGCGTAACCGCTGGCGACGAGCTCACCGTAGGCACGGGTCACGGTGGTGCGGCTGAGCCCCAGCGCCCGCGACAGGTCGCGCTCGGAGGGCAGCCGGGTGTCGTCGCCCACGCGGCCCTCGGCCACCAGCAGCCGCAGGCGGCTCGCCAGGGACCGATAGGTTGGTGTTCCGCAGGGCAGGTCACCGAGCAGCGCAACCAGCCGCCCGGCAGAGACGCGGGTCCAGGCCATGCAGACCACTCTGGCTCAAGTGGCTATGTAAATCCATACCAATCTGTCCGCAGAATGGATCCATGCCACGCCTCGCCGCCCCCCACCGCGAGCTGGCCGAGCTGTCTGCGCGTGAGCAGCTGCGCGCCGGTCGCACCCGCCGTCGGCTCGGGCAGCTCTTCCTCGGCCTGCTCCTGTACGGCTGGTCGATGGCGATGATGATCCGCTCGACCCTGGGCCTCAACCCGTGGGACGTCTTCCACGACGGCATCGTGACTCGGACCGGCCTGTCCTTCGGGACGGTCGTCATCCTGGTGAGCGTCGTCGTCCTGCTGCTGTGGATCCCGCTGCGACAGTGGCCGGGTCTGGGCACGCTGTGCAACGCGGTCGTGGTGGGCCTCGCGGCCGACCTCGGACTGCTGGTGATACCTGCACCGGACGCGCTCGAGATCCGGCTGCCGCTGCTGTTGGTCGGCGTCGTGGCCAACGGGCTGGCCGGGGCCCTCTACATCGGCGCGCAGTTCGGCCCGGGGCCCCGCGACGGACTCATGACCGGTCTGGTGTGGCGCACGGGCCGCAGCATCCGCCTGGTCCGGACCTGCCTGGAGCTCGGCGTGCTGGGGATCGGCTGGGCCCTCGGCGGGCTCGTCGGCGTCGGCACCGTCCTGTACGCGCTGGCGATCGGACCCCTCGTGCAGCTGTTCTTGCCGTACTGCGTGGTCGACCTGCCGACGCCGACTGCTGACACCGCGAACCGGGTCAGCGGCGGGTGGCGAGGACGACCGAGGAGTCGTCGGTAACCATGACCTCGACGGCCGTGAACCGCTCGTCGGTCAGCCACTGCTCACGCAGGGTGTCCACCCTGCCCTCGAAGATCGGCGGCCAGCTCGACGTGGGCGTGAAGTCGTCGAGCACCACCATGCCTCCGGTCTCGATCAGGTCGGCCACGGCGTCCACGCTCCGCTTGGCGTCTCGCGCGTCGACGAACAACAGGGAGAACGGCGCGTGCAGGGCCAGCTCGGTCCAGTCGCCGGAGACAACCTCGACGCCGGACTCGTCGGCGAACAGCTTCTGCACGCTCGTGGCCAGAGCGGGGTCCAGCTCGACGGTGAGGACCCGTGCGTCGGCGTGCTTGCCGCTGACCAGCCAGGCGGCACCGACCCCGCAGCCCGTTCCGAGCTCGGCCAGGACGCCGACGCGGGATGCCGCCAGCGCCGCCAGGAGTCGACCGGTCTCGTTGCGCGAGGACCGGAGGTAGCCCCGCCGATGGGACAGGCCCAGCGCCCTGGCCACGATCGGGGGTACTTCGGTGGGTCCGCTCACGGCCGTGAGTCTCGCACAGTCCACCGGGCGACAGAACAGTCCCAAGATCCGAGACGTCTGTCCGAAAGCGTGTGTGTCGACCGATGGGCTGGCCTAGCCTGTGCACATCATGCGGAGCTTTGTCGTAGCCATTCTCGACTGCCGCGGCGAGACCCACTAGGGCCACCCTCGCCGCGGAGTTCGGTGTTTGGCCCGGAACCGCCGCGAGGACGAAGCGCCACCCGCACGTCACTCCTTCGCATCGA
>JALZKQ010000002.1 GCA_030859165.1 Actinomycetota bacterium | reverse complement strand
GAGCTGCGCGGAGCTGTTCGCCACCCGGCCGGTCGCGCTGCTGGAGAAGGAGGCGTGATGAGGTTCGAGGTATGGGCACCGCGGGCGGAGGCCGGCGTCGACCTGGTGCTCGATGGGCGCAGCCTGCCGATGCGCCGCGCGTCGGGCGGTTGGTGGAGCACCGAGCACTACGCCGTGGCCGGTGACCGCTACGCCTTCGCCCTCGACGGCGGCGCAGCGCTGCCCGACCCGCGCGCCCTGCGGCTGCCCGACGGCCCGGACGGCGCCGCCCAGGTCGTCGACCTGGACACCGTCGGCTGGACCGACCAGGCCTGGCGCGGCGTGCACCTGGCCGGTTCGGTCATCTACGAGCTGCACGTGGGCACGTTCACCGACGGTGGGACGCTGCACTCGGCGATCGACCGCCTCGACCACCTCGTCGACCTCGGCGTCGACCTGGTCGAGGTGATGCCGCTGGCCACCTTCCCGGGCCGGTACGGCTGGGGGTACGACGGCGTCGGCCTGTACGCCGTGCACGAGCCGTACGGCGGGCCGGAGGCGTTCTGCGCGTTCGTCGACGCCTGCCATGCGCGCGGCCTCGGGGTCTGCCTCGACGTCGTCTACAACCACCTCGGTCCCAGCGGCAACCACCTGTCGGCGTTCGGCCCGTACTTCACCAGCCGCTACGACACGCCGTGGGGCGACGCCCTCAACCTCGACGGCGCGGACAGCGACGAGGTGCGGGCGTTCATGATCGACAACGCGCTCATGTGGTTGCGCGACTTCCACGTCGACGCGCTGCGGCTGGACGCGGTGCACGCGCTGTTCGACGACCGGGCGGTGACGTTGCTGGAGGAGCTGTCGGCCGAGGTGGGGGCGATGGGGACCCGGTTGTCGCGACCGCTGTGGCTGATCGCGGAGTCCGACCGCAACGACCCGCTGACCGTGACGCCGCGCGAGGCCGGCGGTCTGGGGTTGCACGCGCAGTGGGCCGACGACGTGCACCACGCGCTGCACGCGCTGCTCACCGGGGAGACCCAGGGCTACTACGGCGACTTCGCCGAGCCGGGTGTGCTCACCAAGGTGCTGGAGTCGGTGTTCCTGCACGACGGCACCTACTCCACCTTCCGGCGGCGCACCCACGGGCGCCCGGTAGACCGTACGACGACGCAGGGCTGGCGCTTCGTGGTCTCGCTGCAGAACCACGACCAGGTCGGAAACCGGGCGACGGGTGACCGCATGTCGGCGACCCTGTCGCCTGGCCTGCTCGCCTGCGGCGCGGCCCTGCTGCTCACCGGTCCGGGCACCCCGATGCTGTTCATGGGTGAGGAGTGGGGAGCGTCCACGCCGTGGCAGTACTTCACCGACCACACCGACCCGGCCCTCGCGGCCGCGGTCCGCACGGGCCGGCGTGACGAGTTCGCCTCGCACGGCTGGGCCCACAACCAGGTGCCCGACCCGCAGGCCGACCGTACCGCCGAGCAGTCACGCCTCGCCTGGGACGAGGTGACCGACGAGCCGCACCGCCGGGTGCTGGCCTGGTACCGCGACCTGATCGCGCTGCGACACCGGGCGCACGACCTCGTCGACCCGCGGCTGGACCGAGTCCGCATCGAGCACGACGAGCAGGCCCGTACCGTGCTGGTGCACCGGGGTCGCCACCTCGTCGCCGTCAACCTAGACGCGGCGCCGGTGCAGCTGGGCCTGGGCACGTCGGCATCTGTCGTGCTGGCCTGGGACGATGCGGGCACCCGGCTCGACAACGAGACGCTGCAGCTGCCGGGTGAGTCGGTGGCCGTGCTCGTGACCGGCTGAACACCTGCCGTCGAAGCCGAGGACGCGTCAGGTGTTCGCCAGGTCGACCTGGGCGAGGACCGGCGTCGCCGGCTGGCCCGGGGGGATCTTGACGATCCAGGAGCGCCCGTCGCGCTCTCCGCACGGACGCAGTGGGAACTGCTCGGTCGACGCACAGGCAAGGGCGAGCACAGCTGCCGGGCCGGTCACAGCCACGACGTCCTGCGTCGCGGAACCGGCGGTTCAGGCCAACAGGCCCAGTTGACTCAGCAGCGGTGTGACGTCGTCGTGCTCGCAGTGCAGCAACCGGGACAGCGTGTCGATGTCCTCGCGGCGGAAGAAGACCTTCTCCTGCGCCTCGCGTCTTCGGCGTTGCCGCAGGATCTGCTCGGCGAATGTCCTGACCTTCTCGGCCTGGGCTCCGGGGCAGCGCTCCAGGGCCTGCATGTTCAGCACGAGGGGCTCGACCACGTCCCCCTGGACCTCGGTGATCTGGCGCAGCTGCGCACGCGCGATCGAGCGGGCGTCACGCCCGGACGGTGGCTGCGAGGCGCTGCCCGCACGTCTGTCCTTCTCCCCCAGCGCATGCTCGGCGCGTGCTCGGACCATCCGCAACCGGGCGCGTGCGGTCGATGTCGTGTCCCCGGGCCAGGGGTCATGTTCATCGTTGGGCACGTTTTCACGATAACCGCGCCAATGGAGCCGGCAGCGCCGAACCGCAGGAAGACTACTGTATGTAGCCGCAGCATCACGCAAAGCCCAAGAATCAGCGCTTGGCCTTGCTCGGTTGCACCCTTTGGCGATTCGCCCGCATCTTCGGGGAGTCCGGCGGGTAGCGCTATCACTGGCACTACGCGATCACGCAGAACAGGTTGCCCTCGGTATCGGCGAGAACCACGAAGTCAGCGTCTGGAGGGTATTTCCAGTCCACTCGCGTAGCACCGAGCGAGAGGAGCCTCTCTACCTCGGTCTGCTGGTCAGAGTCCTGCCCGTCCACCCACAGGTCAAGGTGCGTTCTATCCGTCGCGTCCAGGTGGAGACGTGGACGATCACCACTCTCCGACGCCAGGAAGTCGGGATTGTCCGGCTGAGGGACGTAGCCGACAGCATTGCTCCAGAACTCCGCTGCTCGACTCATGTTTGACACGTTCAACACGATTGATCCGATCGAAACAGCCATCAGCCTCCCCTTGCCTTCATCCCATGCTAGGGCAAAGCGGTGCGTCAGCCGAGCGCCCGTCAATCTCCAGGATTGCCCGGCCAGTTGGCAGGGTTCACACGCGACGGTTGAACCCTTGGCGGCTCACCCGCCTGTTTCGGGTAGTCCGGCGGGTAGGGCATGTCGTCGAGACCCCGGTGGGAGTCGCGCTGCCACATCGCGAGCAGCGGCTCGAGGGAGAACGACTGCTCGTCCATCGATCCCATCGGATCGCCTCGCTCTGCCAGCCGCGACGGCACGGTGTGCAGGGTCAGGTCACGCGGGTCGACGTCGTTCAGCTCCTGCCAGCCGAACGGCGTGGAGACCGGCGCGCCGGGGCGTGGGCGCAGGCTGTAGGCAGCGGCGATGGTGCGGTCGCGGGCGTTCTGGTTGTAGTCGACGAACACCGATCCCGCCGGGCGTTCCTCCTTCCACCAGTTCGTGGTGACGCGCCCAGGCATCCGCCGCTCGAGCTCGCGTCCGAACGAGATCGCGGCATGGCGTACGTCGGTGAAGGTCCAGCGCGGCTCGATGCGGACGTAGACGTGGATCCCGCGCCCGCCCGAGGTCTTCGGGAACCCTGCTAGCGCCAGCTCTTCCAGCAGCCCCTGAGCCTCGTGCGCGACCTGCACCGCGTCCGCGAACGTCGCGCCCGGCTGCGGGTCGAGATCGATGCGAAGCTCGTCTGGATGTTCGGTGTCACCTCGACGCACCGGCCACGGATGGAAGGTGATCGTGCCCATCTGAGCCGCCCAACAGGCGACGGCGGGCTCGGTCGGGCAGACCTCGTCGGCGGTGCGGCCCGAAGGAAACGCGATCTCGGCGGTCTGCACCCAGGGCGGGGCACCACGTGGGATCCGTTTCTGGAAGAACGCATCGCCGTGGTTGTCGGTCCGCGTGGACAGCACGGCACCCTCGAAGACGCCCTTGGGCCACCGCTCGAGGGTCGTGGGCCGTTCGTGCAGTGCCCGCAGCAGTGGCTCGGCCACCGCGGCGTAGTAGCCGACCACCTCGGCCTTGCTGATCGCAGGCAGACCCTCGTGTGCGGGGAAGATCTCCCGGTCGGGGTTGCTCACGCGGACGGTGCGCCCAGCGACGTCCATCTCCTGCGCAGCGGCCATTGGCTCACCGTAGTCCCGGCCCGTGACGAGCAGGTGACATCTGACGCACGCACGGGCCTGCCGCCCGGTCCCGACGTAGGTTGGGGTCATGGGATACCGCGTGGACCACAGCGAGGACGAGTGGCGCAACAAGCTGACGCCGCAGGAGTACCGCGTCCTGCGCGAGGCAGGGACCGAGGCTCCGGGAACCGGCGAGTACGAGCACACCAAGACTGCTGGGGTGTACCGCTGTCGCGCCTGCGGCGTCGAGCTGTTCCGCTCCGACACCAAGTTCGAGTCGCATTGCGGATGGCCGTCGTTCTACGCTCCGCTGGCCGGTGACTCGGTCGAGTACATCGAGGACACGTCGATGTTCACGAAACGGGTCGAGGTGCGCTGCGCCAGCTGCGGCAGTCACCTCGGGCACGTCTTCGAGGGGGAGGGCTACGGCACCCCGACCGACCAGCGCTACTGCATCAACTCGGTCTCGATGACTCTGGACCCCGACCAACCCTGACCCTGCCCATCCGCGCTTTATGGGGCGCTCATCCGCGCGTTGTGGGGCGCCCATCCGCGCGTTGTCGCGTCGACGGCGACACCGTGGTAGGCAAACCGGGTGCGTGACGTCACGGCGGCACCGCCGGGAGCTTGGCGAGCAGGTCGCGCCAGCAACGCTCGTCATTGGCCGTCGCACCGTGCTGAGGCGGGAAGCGCTCGACGTACTCCCCGATCTCGCCCAGTTGCCACGCCGGGTCGAGCACTTCCAACATGTCGGGCTGCAACGGCTGCCCGCTCCCACCCGCAGGTGTAGGCACGGGCGGGCGCGCAGCCCCGCGAACCGGCGAGCATGGTGCGCCGGTCACGCTCACGCGGGCCCAGGGCGACAGACTCCCAGTCGAGGAGGCGCGGCCCACGCCCGGTCCGCAGCACATTGGCCGTGTGCGGCTCATTGTGCGTCACCACCCAGTCGGGCGCGCCGAGGCCGAGCACGAGCGGGCCAGCTCGTCGAAAACCGGCAGATCCGAAACCGTACGTCTGCCCGCGCCTGCGCCAGCGTCAGCCGAGCCAGCTCACCGTACGGCACTGAGTCCCACGGCCCCGCCAGATTGACCAGTGTCGCCTGCAGGGAAGCGCGGGTGGCTCAAGCTGCCATACCGTTAGGCCGGCAGGTTGAGCCGTGGAGTGCAGCCGGCCGACGAGCCCGGCAACCCCCGCACGTTGCACGTCGTCGGTGAAGGCTCCGGCACCACTTCGCCCGAGAGCATGGACGCCTTGACGAACTCGAGCCCTGCGGCCGCGAGCTCGCGCGCGCTCTCGTACGCGCGACGTCGTGCGGCGTGCGCATCGAGCGGGTCCGCGGTGGCGAACCAATGGCAGAGGCCGTCACGACCTCGGACTCGCGCCGGCGCCCACCGGCAGGTGCTCGGCAAGCCACGCGTCGACGCCCCAGTGGGCACTCACTACCCCGGCGACGAGTTCGGGCGTCAGTCCCGCGGGCTCGTTCAGCACGGCACGACGCTAGTCGCCATAACGCGCGAACGAGCACCCCATAACGCGCGGACGAGCACCCCATAATGCGCGGACCGGCACCCCATAATGCGCGGACGGGTCAGGGAAGGGTGGTCACCAGCTGGGCCACCGAGCACCGGCGCCCGGTGTAGAAGGGCACCTCCTCGCGGACGTGCAACCGCGCCCGGGATGCCCGCAGGTCACGCATCAGGTCCACGATGCGGTGCAGCTCGTCGGCCTCGAACGCCAGCATCCACTCGTAGTCACCAAGGCCGAACGACGACACCGTGTTGGCGCGCACGTCAGGGTACGGCCGCGCCTGCATGCCGTGCTCCTTGAGCATGTCGCGCCGTTCGTCCTCGGGCAGCAGGTACCACTCGTAGGACCGCACGAACGGGTAGACGCAGACGTACGCCCGTGACTGCTCGTCGGCCATGAACGCCGGCACGTGGCTCTTGTTGAACTCCGCCGGCCGATGCAGCGCCAGCTGCGACCAGACCGGCTCGAGGTGCGATCCGAGCGCGGTGCGGCGAAGTCCGTTGTACGCCTGCTGCAGCTCCTCGGCGCTCGAGGCGTGCCACCAGACCATCAGGTCGGCGTCGGCCCGCAGCCCACTGAGGTCGTACGTCCCGCGGACCACGACGTCGGTGGTGTCGAGCCGGTCGAACAGGGCCTGCACCTCCGAACCGAGACCCGTGCGGTCGGCGTCGCCGAGCGGACGGGCCAGCGCGAACACCGACCACATGGTGTAGCGGATCGCGTCGTTGATGTCGCGTGCCTGCTTGCCGGCGGTCGGGGGACGGGTCGGTTCGGTCATGGTGTCATTGTCCCCGGCGACCCAGCTGCTCGAGGAGCCGGCCCGCGGCCGCCGTGGCGTCGGCCACGCAGGCAGCGACACCGACCCCGTCGTACGCGGCGCCGCACACCTCC
Source organism: Actinomycetota bacterium (assembly GCA_030859165.1). Lineage (GTDB taxonomy): Bacteria > Actinomycetota > Actinomycetes > Propionibacteriales > Nocardioidaceae > JACCXZ01. The sequence goes on along the minus strand of JALZKQ010000002.1, from coordinate 26,996 downwards.
AGGCCGTCGACCTCGGCCACCGCGGCCCGGATGCGCCGCACCCGCGCCCGGTGGCCGACTGCGTACTGCGGCAGCGCACCACCCCAGCGCGTGACCTGCGCGTCGACCAGGTGGCCGCGCAACCCAGCCGCCTCGGCGAGGTCACCGGCGGCCAGCTCGACCAGCTCGGCGTCCTCGCGCTGCAACAGGTGCTCCTGACCGTGCCGGCCTACCGAGGCCCGCACGACGGCGACGCCTCCCTCGCGCTCCCCCGCCTTGCGCAGCCACGCCCACTTCGCCGAGGAGAACGTCGACGCCTTGACGCCGCGGCCATCCACGGGCGGCACCAGGAAACCAGTGCCGGTCAACGGCAGACCCGGTGCACCCGCGGGGTACGCCAACGTGATGACGGCCGTACCGGCGTACTCGATCCGGCGTAGCTCCCGCGCGGCCGCCGGGGCCACCGTGTCGAGCAGCCGTGACGCCGGTGGGGCCGGGGTCGCGAGCACGACCGCATCGACGTCGATCAGCTCGACGTCGTGGGTGGATCCGACGATGAGCCGCCATCGGGTCGCCGAGGTCCGGGTCAGCCGACGGACCGTCGCCGACGTCTCGACCCGGGCTCCGGACGCCGACGCGACGGCAGCGGGCAACCGACCCACTCCGCCGCGCAGCCCGGCGAACACCGGGGTGCGCGCGGCCTGCGCAGTCCCAGGACCCGTGCTGCTGCGCTGCGCCGCTCGTACCAGCGACCGCCCCGCGACAGCCAGCTGCATCACCTGCGGCGCGGCAGCAGCGAGCGACAGCCGGCGGGCGTGTCCTGCGTAGACGCCGCCGAGCAGCGGTTCCAGGATCCGGTCGACCAGCTCGCTGCCGAGCCGCCGGGCGACGAAGTCTCCGACGCTCACGTCGTCGGCCGCCTGCTCGGAGCGCACCATGCCCGGTAGGAAAGGCTCGGCACGCACCCGCAGCACACCGGCCCGCGTGAGCACCCCGGACCCGGCCAGGCCGGGCAGGTCGGCGGGCACGCCCATGACGGTGCGCGGCAACGGCCGCAGGGCGCCACGGGTCCAGATGGCCGAGCCGATCGGTTCGGGGTGGGTCAGGTCGTCCCCGAGGCCGCTGGCCCGAGCCAGCGCCACCGCTTCGGGCCGACCGTTCAGCATCGCCTCGGCACCGAGGTCCACCGGCAGGCCGGCCAGCTCACCGACCAGCAGCTTGCCGCCGATCCGGGCTGAGCCCTCCAGCACGACCACCTCGACACCCCGGCCTGAGGTCGTCAGCGCGTGCGCGGCCGCGAGCCCGGTGATCCCGCCGCCGATCACCGCGATGCGCACGCTCACACAGGAGCCGTCCGGGAGTGCACGAACTCCACGAGACGCGTCAACGCGTCCGGGTCCGTGCCGGGGAGCACCCCGTGCCCGAGGTTGAACACGTGACCGGGAGCAGCCCGACCGGCCTCGACGACCGCAGCGGCCGCCTGCTCCACCACCGCGGTCGGCGCGAACAGCAACGCCGGGTCGAGGTTGCCCTGCACGGCGCGGCCTGGCCCGATCCGCCGGCTCGCCTGGTCCAGCGGGGTCCGCCAGTCCACCCCGACCACCTCGGCACCTGCCTGTCCCATCAAAGCCAGCAGCTCCCCGGTGCCCACACCGAAGTGGATCCGCGGCACGCCGAGCCCTGCCACCTCGTGCAGCACCCGGGCAGAGTGCGGCTGCACGAACCGGGCGTAGTCGACGGCGGACAGGACGCCGGCCCAGGAGTCGAAGAGCTGGACGACGCCGGCCCCGGCCTCCACCTGGACGCGAAGGAAGGCGGCCGAGATCGCACCGAGGCGCTCCAGCAGCGAGTGCCACAGATCCGGGTCGCCGTGCATGAGCGCCTTGGTCCGGGCGTGGTCCTTGGACGGCCCGCCCTCGACCAGGTACGACGCGAGCGTGAACGGGGCGCCGGCGAAGCCGATCAGCGGAGTGTCACCGAGCTCGGCGACCAGGGCTCGTACGGCCTCGGTCACGAACGAGACGTCGTCCGGCTCGAGTGCCCGCAGCTGGTCCAGGTCACCGACCGAGCGCACCGGCTTCGCGATCACCGGCCCGACGCCGGGGACGATGTCCAGGTCCACCCCGATCGCCTTGAGCGGCAGCACGATGTCGGAGAACAGGATGGCCGCGTCGACTCCGTGCCGACGGACCGGCTGCAAGGTGATCTCGACGATCAGGTCGGACCGCATGCAGGCGTCCAGCATCGCGACGCCCTCTCGCAGCGTGCGGTACTCGGGCAACGACCGGCCGGCCTGACGCATGAACCAGACGGGGGGGTGAGGCACCGGGTCACCGGCGATGGCACGCAGCAGCAGGGGGGTCGGCACCCCTCGATCCTCCCAGGTCACCCGGCGCGTCGCAGCGGTGGTGTCCGGCCCCGGAGTTAGGCTGCCGACCATGGCAGCCCGTACGGAGCTCGACGGTCCGCCCCCGGAGTTCGTCCTGGCCGTCGAGCAGATGCGAAGCGCTCGAGTGCGTCCCGAGGTCGCACTGGAGGAGTTGCCTGCGCCGCAACGGATCGCACCGTACGCCCGCGCCGTGACCGCCGATCTCGTTGTGGACGGTGTCGAGCTCGGCACCGGTCGCCTCGTGCTACTGCACGACCCCGCCGGCAACGACGCCTGGCACGGCACCTTCCGGTGCGTCGCGTTCGCCCGGGCCGAGATCGAGCCGGAGATGACGACCGACCCGGCGCTGTCCGCCGTCGGCTGGTCGTGGTTGACCGACGCCCTGCTAGACCACGGCGCCGAGTTCGTCGCCCCCAGCGGCACCGTGACCACCGTGGCATCGGAGGGCTTCGGTGGCATGGCCGAGGACGGCGGCAAGGCCGAGATCGAGATCCGCGCCTCCTGGACGCCCGTCGGTGACGTGACCGCGCACGTGCTGGCCTGGTCGGACCTGCTGTGCACCGCGTCGGGCCTGCCGCCACTGCCACCGGGCGTGGTCTCCATGCCGAGTCGGCGTGGTCGTCGGGGCTGAACGCCCCACACGATGATTCCGACATGACTCCGACGGACTCTGATGACGCCCCCACCGCCCCGCCGCCTGACGTTCCCCCGTTGCGTCTGCGCAGCCCCATGCCGAAGGTGGCCGATACTCCGGCCGCCCTGAGCCGCGTCGTCGCCGACGTCGCCGCCGGCAGCGGCCCGGTGGCGCTGGACGCGGAACGCGCGTCGGGCTACCGCTACTCCGCACGGGCCTACCTCGTGCAGCTGCGCCGCGAAGGCACCGGTACCGCGCTGATCGATCCCATCGCCTTCGACGACCTCACCGAGCTCGACGCCGCGATCGGGGATGCAGAGTGGATCCTGCACGCGGCCACCCAGGACCTGCCATGTCTCGCCGCGATCGGGCTGCGTCCGCGCTTGCTGTTCGACACCGAGCACGCCGGGCGGTTGCTCAACCTGCCGCGGGTCGGTCTCGCCGCGCTGGTGGAGACTCTCCTCGGCTTCTCGCTGGCCAAGGAGCACTCCGCGGCTGACTGGTCGACGCGCCCACTACCGGAGACCTGGCTGGAGTACGCGGCGCTCGACGTCGAGGTGCTGCTCGAGCTGCGCGAGGCGATGATCGAGCGGCTCACCGAGTCCGGCAAGCTCGACTGGGCGTACGAGGACTTCGACGCGCTGACCCGGTTCACCGGCCCGCCGGTGCGAGCCGAACCGTGGCGTCGTACGTCCGGCCTGCACAAGGTCCGTAGCCGGCGGGCGCTGGAGATCGTGCGGAGGCTGTGGCTGGCGCGCGACCAGGTCGCGAGCAGCCGCGACATCGCGCCGGGACGGGTGCTGCCCGACGCGGTGATGGTGGCTGTTGCGTGTGCGCCGCCGGCCGATGGTCGCTCGCTGCGCACCGTCGTGGCCATGCGGCACCGAGCGGCCCGCAGGAACCTCGACATCTGGGGCGAGGCCCTGGACGCGGCGCTGGCCACCCCGGACAGCGAGCTCCCGCACACCAGGGCCAGGGTGGACGGCCCTCCACCGGTCCGCTCGTGGCCCGAGCGCGACCCCGCGGCAGCCGTCCGGCTCGCGGCCTGCCGCGCCCTGGTGACCGAGCTCTGCGAGACGTACTCGCTGCCGGCGGAGAACCTGCTGACCCCGGACCTGGTCCGCAGGATCGCCTGGGAGCCGCCCGAGCCGGTCGACGAGCAGGCGGTGTCCCAGCGGCTGCGCGCGGGTGGCGCGCGGCCGTGGCAGGTCGGCCTCACGACCGCTGGGCTCACCGAGGCCCTGCACACCCAGCCGGTGGCAGGCGACAGCTGATGACCCGTGCCCGCAGGCATACCTCGAGGCGCTGTCGCCTGATGGCGATCGCCGTGTCGCTGATGGTGGCGTCCGGCTGCATGGAGGCTGACGAGCCGGCCGGCGACCCCGCCGACCCCACCGACCCCACCGACACGCCGCAGCGGCCGGACCGGCCCCCGGCTGGCCTGCGCGCAGCGCTGGTCCCGGCGCGGTCGCTGCCCACCCCGGGCGACGCCCCCGCATGGTCGCTCGAGAGCACCGTCCCGGGCGAGGGTCGCGACCTGGCCTCGGTCTGCCAGCGGACCGCGCTCGCCAGCCTGGGTGCGACCCGCTCGGTGACCCGGCAGTACGCCTCCGGCGACCTGAGTGCCACACACGTGGTGGCCCGGTTCGGCGACGACGTCAGCGCGGGGCGGACGTACGAGGTGCTGCAGAGCTGGCTGGGCCAGTGCGGGCAGCGGCTGGCCGAGCAGGGCCTCGAGCCGGCCGAGGTCCCCGCGGGTTACACCGACGTGCCCGGCGTCGGCGAGCGGGCCGGCTGGTCCTGGATCGCCTACGGCCCCGTGCCGGGGGACCCCGACGCCGCCAACATCGAGGTGCAGGCACTCGTGCACGGCGACGAGAGGCTCTCCTGGGTGATCTGGCGCCAGGTCGGACAGGACTACAACTACCCGCCGGGCCAGACCCCTGCGGAGCTGGCCCTGCCGGTGATGGCCGACCGGCTGCCCTGAGCGGGCGACTGCCACACTGACGACGATGGACGCTTCACTCTTCCGCCGCCCCGCGATGCCAGGGCGAGCGATCTTCGACGCGCTACCCGGCGACGACGACCCGGCGACCCGCGCGGAGACCGGTGCGCGCATCGCCCGGCTGCTGGTCGCCGGCGCGCGCTCCAGCACCGACGAGCACGTGGTCGGCCGGGTCGTGGCGCTGGCCGACGAGCACGGGCTCGACCTGCTCGCCGAGCTGTGGCACGAAGCACCGGCCGACACACTCGCCGGGGCCCTCTGGCGGCTCTACCTGCTGCGAGCCGGGGTCCGCGCCGCGCCCGCGCAGGTGGCAGCCGAGTTCGAGGCCGGCCGGCGCCACGCCCCCGTGGCCGAGGTCGTCGCCGGAGTGGTCGAGCCCCCGGGACCCGACGAGGTGTGCGAGCTCGCCGACGCGGTGCTGCGCGGGGTCGTCACCGGTGACCTCTCCGTCACCTTCGACCGTGCCGGAGCGTTCGCCCGGGTGGTGTCGATCGGACGCGCGCACCTGGCCGACTCCGACGATGCCGTACGCCGCGCTGCCCGTCTGGTCCGTACCGGTGAGCAGCTCGAGCACGCCGCCACGCTGGAACGGGTCGGGGCGCTGGCATGACAGCATCCGCCGACCCGGCCAGCAGCGTGCCGTGTGGAGCGCCGGAAGGTAACCTCGGGACTGGCGTCGGACCGCGGTAGCCCCGGGTCCCACATTGAGCCGCTACGAGCGGCGACGCGCCGTGAGGCGCTCCCGGTCCGACGCCCTCACGCCGGTTCGGGTCGTGGTTCCCCCGGGCTTGCCAGCTCCAGCGCAAGGTGCACGAAGGTCTCGGTCACGCGCATGCCGACGTGCTCGTAGAGGCCGAGGGCACCGGTGCGCGAGTCGGTCGAGAGCTCCGCCGTCCGCGCCCCGTGCGCCCGCCCGGAACGGAACGCCTCGACGAGCAACGCCCGGGCGAGGCCCCGGTGGCGCTGGTCGCGGCGTACCGCGAGCTGGTTGACCCAGACGTTGTCGCCGCTGACGCCCAGGAAGCACGCCCCGAGGATGTCGCCGTCCTCCTCGGCGACCAACAGGTGCCACGGCGCGAACCCGGGTCGCCCGAGCACCGTGCTGGCCCAGTCCCCGAAGCTGGTCGGGTCACGGTTGGGCCACTCGTTGAAGGCGTCCTCGATGATGCGGTGCACGCGCGGCTCCTCGCCCGGCCGGTACGGACGCACCGTGACCCCCGCCGGTGGGCGGGCTGCACCGTTGATCTCGTCCTCGGGACGCAACCTGAGCACCCAGGACGTCCAGAGCTGTTCGTACCCTCGGGCGCGCAGGAGCGACTGGGCGCCGCCGTTGCGGGCCGGGACGGTTTGTCCGATCCGGTGTGCACCCACCTCGCGGGCACGCTGCTCGCACCACTGAATCAGCACTGTGCCGATGCCGCGGCCCCGGTGGTCGGGGTGGACGTCGGCCTCGGCCCGGCTTCCGTGCGAGACCTCGGCGAACCCGACCAGCCGCTGACGGTCGAAGATCCCGAGGCTGTCCAGGCTCAGGTCGAAGCTGGGCCGCTGCCAGTCACCGACGATGTCCTCGACCTCGATCAGTGCCTCGCCGAGGTCGTGCTCCTCGGCGGCTCGGACGACCTCGTAGACCGCCGACGCATCCGGGATCCCCAAGGCACGCGCCTGCAGACCGAAGGGCAGCCCGGGCAGCGCGGTGCCGTGCGAGGAGGTCATCGTCGAAGCATGGCAGCGAGCCCGTACCGTACGCCACGCCTTATCACGGGTGCTGCCGGTCGCCGGTCGCCGCCGGTCGACGACGCGCGAGCAACGTCGGCGCCAGGGCGGCCACGATGACCAGCAGCGCGGTGGCCGTGAGAGCCGCCGCCCAGCGGGCCGGGTGGTCGCTGCTGACCGAGCTGACGGCCGCGGCGGGCAGGAGCACGACGCCGAGCACGACGAGCACGGCATATCCGCAGAACTGGGTCCGGGCGTGCAGACCGGCCAGGCCGGCGCAGACCAGAAGGCCGACCGCCATCGCGATCCAGATGTCGTCGCTCACGCCGGGCACCCGCCGAGTGGGGTCGCCGACGCCGGCGAACACCAGGAACAGGGCCAGGGAGTAGATGGTGCCGAGCATCGAGGCGATGGCGATCGCGCCACCGATCATCGCCGTCACGTTGCGGCTCGACAGCCTCCACCCGGCGCCCGCGATCGCGACGCCGGCGCCGGCGAGAACGAGTCCGACGATCAGCACCGGTTGATCGCCGCCGCCCGGCTCGGTGTCCACGAGGTCACCGAGCAGGGCCGCCACGAGTGTCAGGACGCCGGCGACCACGGGCAGGGTGAGGGCGCTGTGACGCAGCAGCAGGTACGCGACGCCGCCGAGTGCCACCATGAGGACGCCCGCGAGGTAGTCGATGGCGGTGGTGTCCTCGCCGAGGCGCAAGATGAGCGCGCCGGTCGCCAGGACGGCCAGTGCCGTCATGACACCGCCTACCCAGTCCGCGGCCGCGGACGTGGGCAGCAGGACGCGCACCGCCACGGCCGCACCGGCGACGACGACGATCCCGGCCGCGGACACCAGGAACAACTTGAACTGGAAGCCGCCCTCGCCGGACAGCGCGATCGTGACGGCGCCGAGTGCGAGAGCCGCACCGAGCACGCCCAGGGCCGCGGTCGTCCGCTCCTGGGCGCTCCACGGCCGCGCCGCGGTGACCACGGGAGCCACCGCGTGCAGCACCGCAGTGGCCTGGTCGGGGCGCAACGTACCGGCCCGGACGAGCGGGTCGAGGGCGTCGAAGAGGGGATCTGCGCCGGCGACCCCCGTCGCCGACCCCCCATGGTGGTACTGGCTCATGAGAGCACGGTAGAGCGCTACCGAGGCCTCGGGTGCCGGACACGCGGTCGGCGTGCCGGGCTGCGCGGCCCGGCGTAGTCTCGTCGCCGTCCCCATGATCGTCTCGAGGAGGATCCGTGCCGCACGCCCCCACAGGTCACGATCGTGAGTCCCGGGTCGTCGAGGCGGTCCACGGCCAGCTCTTCGTCGGGGGCCAGTGGCGCGACGCCGCGCAGGGCACGACCTTCGACGTGGAGGACCCTTCCACCGGCCGGACGCTGACGCGCGTCGCGGACGCCGGCCCGGCAGACGGCGTCGCCGCGCTCGACGCCGCCGTGGCCACCCAGGCCTCGTGGGCAGCCACCCCGCCGCGGGACCGCGGTGAGATCCTGCGCCGGGCCTACGAGCTGATCATGGCTCGCGCCGACGACCTCGCGCTGCTCATGACCTTGGAGATGGGCAAGCCACTCACCGAGAGCAAGGCCGAGATCGCGTACGGCGCGGAGTTCTTCCGCTGGTTCGCCGAGGAGGCGGTACGCATCGCAGGTCGCTACTCGGTGGCGCCCAACGGCGCGACCCGGTTGTTGACGACCAAGCAGCCGGTCGGTCCCTGCCTGATGATCACGCCGTGGAACTTCCCGTTGGCAATGGGCACCCGCAAGATCGGCCCTGCGGTCGCCGCCGGGTGCACCATGGTCGTGAAGCCGGCCTCGCTGACGCCGCTCACCATGCTGGCCCTGGCCGACATCATGGCCGAGTCCGGGTTGCCCGAGGGGGTCCTCAACGTCGTCACGACCACCTCGACCGGCGACGTGATGGAGCCGCTGATCCGCGACCCGCGACTGCGCAAGCTGACGTTCACCGGTTCCACCGGCGTCGGCCGGCGCCTGGTCGAGCAGTCCGCGCAGGGGTTGCTGCGCCTGTCGATGGAGCTCGGTGGGAACGCGCCGTTTCTGGTGTTCGCCGACGCCGACGTCGACGCAGCCGTCGACGGCGCGATGCTGGCCAAGATGCGCAACATGGGCGAGGCGTGCACGGCGGCCAACCGGTTCATCGTGCACGACTCGGTGGCCGAGGAGTTCACCGACAAGCTCGCAGAGCGGATGAAGGCCCTGGTCGTCGGCCGCGGCACCGAGGACGGTGTCGATGTCGGCCCCATGGTGCAGGCGTCCGAGCGGGACAAGGTCAGCGATCTCGTGTCGGACGCCGTGGCCGCCGGCGGTGACGTGGTCGTGGGCGGCAGCGCCCCCGACGGCGACGGCTACTACTACACCCCCACGGTGCTGGCCAACGTGCCGCAGACGGCCCGGATGTTCCGCGAGGAGATCTTCGGCCCGGTTGCGCCGGTGTACCGCTTCTGCGACGACGACCAGGGCATCGAGATGGCCAACGACACGGAGTTCGGGTTGGTCGCCTATGCGTACGCCCGCGACGTCAGCCTCGCGTTGCGGGTGGCCGAGCGCTTGGAGACCGGCATGGTGGGCATCAACCAGGGCGTCGTCTCCAACCCGGCGGCGCCGTTCGGTGGCGTCAAGTCCTCCGGTTTCGGCCGCGAGGGCGGCGCCGAGGGCATCGAGGAGTACCTGGAGACCAAGTACGTCGGCCTCGCCCTCTGACGCGCCCCCCTCGCCCCCCTCTCCGCGCCCCCCTTCCGCGCCGAGATCCGGGTACGTGGCCACGGGCCCGGAGCCTGGTGACCAGCAACTCGGATCTCGGCGTGGGACGGGATCAGAGCGTGATGACGACCTTGCCGCGGACATGGCCGCCCATGCTGGCCCGCAGGGCATCCGCGGTGCGCTCCAGCGTGAACGCCTCGGCGATCTGCACCCGCAGCGTGCCATCGGCCACCAGGGTCAGCAACTGTCCGAGCTGGTCCCCCCGGCCGCGGACGAAGACGTACGCGCCACCGAGCTGCGAGACGGTGGCGGCGTCGATGATCGACACCACGCGGCCGCCCGGGGCGAGCACCTTGGGGGTCGCCGCGAGCGCGTCACCACCGATCAGGTCGACCACGACGTCCACGCCGTCCGGCGCCAGCTCGCGCACGTTGTCCACCAGGTCGTCGCCGTACTCGACGGGTTCGGCGCCGAGGTCGCGCAGGTAGTCGTGGTTGGCCGGCGAGGCGGTGCCGATGACGCGCGCCCCGCCGTGCACCGCGAGCTGCACGGCCATGGAGCCGACGCCGCCCGCGGCGGCATGCACGAGCACCGTGTCACCGGCGACGACACCGACGGCGTCCAGCGCTTGTGCGGCGGTGAGCCCGGCCAGCGGCAGCGCACCGGCCTGCTCGAAGGACACCCCGTCCGGGATCCTCGCCACGGTGCGCTCGGGCACCGACGTCAGTTCCGCGTACGTGCCGTGCTGCACGTGGTCCTCGCGGTCGTACGCGGCGACCCGGTCCCCCACGCTCACGGTGGTGACCGCCGGGCCCACGGCCTTGACCGTGCCGGCGACGTCCCAGCCGGGGATCATCGGCAGGTGATGGGGCAGGGCACCGGTCAGGTAGCCGGCGACGATCTTCCAGTCGACCGGGTTGACGCTGGAGGCGGCCACCTCGATCAGGACGGAGTCCGGGCCGACCAGCGGGTCGTCGACCTCGGCGATCTCCACGACGTCGGGCTCTCCATGGGCACGGATCAGCGCAGCTCTCATGGTGGGTGGCAACCGATGCACCACCGGACGCATTCCCTCCCGGTGGTCCGCGGCGATCCTGCCTTCCGTGGCTGCGGCCGACTGCGAACCCGACGCGTCCCTGCCCAAGCGGGAGATGCGTGGCGAGTGGCCAGCGTGGTCAACATCGACTGGCCGTCGACGCCGGGACTCAGGCCCGCCCAGCAGCGGACCGAGCTGCGCCGGTGGTACGACGAGACCGTGGGTGTCGGCATGAACGCGGTCGTGCTCCAGATCCGCCCGAGTGCCGACGCCTTCTGGCCCTCACCCTTCGAGCCGTGGTCCAAGTACCTCACCGGCACCCAGGGCGTCGCACCCGGCTACGACCCGCTGAAGTTCGCCGTCGAGGCGGCCCACCGGCGCGACCTGGAGTTCCACGCGTGGTTCAACCCGTACCGGCTCTCGATGGACGCCGACGTCAACGGCCTGGTGCCGAGCCATCCGGCGCGCCTGCACCCGGACTGGCGGGTCGCCTACGGCGGCATGCTCTACTACAACCCCGGCGTGCCGGCGGCCCGGCGCTACGTCGAGGACGCGATCCTGCATGCCGTCCGCAACTGCGACATCGACGCCGTCCACTTCGACGACTACTTCTACCCGTACCGGTCCAGGGCGAGCGGTTCCGCGACGGCCGCGCCTTCGATCAGTACGGGAAGGGCTTCCCCGACAAGGCGGAGGGCCGGGCGGACCGACGGCGGCACAACATCGACCTGCTGGTGTCCGAGCTGGACCAGCGGATCGCCCGGATCAACCCTGGGTGAAGTTCGGGGTCAGCCCGCTCGCGATCTGGCGCAACGCCAGCACCGATCCGTCCGGCTCCGACACGCAGGGCGGCGTCGAGACGTACAACGACCTGTACGACGACACCCGCAGGTGGGTCCGCCAGGGGTGGATCGACTACGTGGCGCCGCAGGTGTACTGGAACATCGGCTTCGAGGTGGCCGACTACGCGGAGCTGACCCGCTGTTGGTCCCGAGTCGCCAAGGGCACCGGGGTGCAGCTGTTCATCGGCCAGGCGGTCTACCAGGTCGGGCTCGAGGGTCAGCCCGAACAGTGGCAGCAGGCCGGCGAGCTGAGCAAGCACATCGCCTTCAACCGCGCACGCCGGGCGGCCGGCTTCCCGGTGCACGGCGACATGTACTACTCGGCCACGGCGGTCCGAGCCAACGAGCGCGGCGCCATCGACCTCGTCACCGACCGCCGTTACAGCCGTCCGGCACTGCAGCCGGCGCGACGCCGGTCACCTGGTCGACACGCTGCGGCGGACACCCGGGCAGCCGGTCCAGCGCTGGTCGGGCACGGTGCGCTCGGACCGCACGGCGACCTATGTCGTGACCGCGCTCAGCCGGGCCCACCGCGAGAGCCGGATCAGCGTCGTCACGCCGCGCTGAGCGACCGGCGCGGCCCTGGCAGGAACAGCGTCGTGTCCCCGAACTCGTGCCACAGGTAGCCGTGCTCGAGGGACTCGCGGTACGCCGTGCGCACGAGGGCGGAGCCGGAGACGGCCTCGAGCAGCAACAGGTGGCTGGCCTGCGGCGCGTGCAGCCCGGTCAGCAGGCCGTCGACGACCCTGGCGGGGCGTCGCGGGCCGAGCAGCAGGTCGCTGCGACCGGCCGCGGGGCGCACGGTGCCGTCCGGCTCCGCGACCGTCTCCAGCGCGCGGGTGACCGTGGTGCCGACCGCGATGACCCGTCCACCGTGCCCACGCGTGTGGTTCACCAGTGCCGCCGTGGCTGCGGGCACCGCGAACGGCTCGGACCCGGGCGGCTCGTGCGCCTCCGGGCTGGACAGCCCGCAGTGGAGCATGAGCGGTGCGATCGTGACACCCGCGGTCACCAGGTCGAGTACGAGCCGCTCGGTGAAGGGGCGCCCGGCGCTCGGCATCTCGGCAGATCCCGGGTGCCTGCCGAACACCGTCTGCAGCGCCTCCAGCGGCCAGGACCGCTCGACGTACCCGTAGCGCACCGGATGCCCGTGGGCGAGCAGGTGGGCCACGCGCGAGACCGGCCGGGACGGGGCAGCCGTCCGCAGCCGGGCACCAGGCTCGGTCTCGTCCGGGTAGGCGCTGGCGAGGACCAGCTCGAGTCCGCCGCCGATGTCGAGGCGTTCACCCGGTCGGCCGTCTCGGGCCGGACCGGACTGGTCCGGGTGTCGCAGCTCCACCACCCAGCGCCCGTCCTCCAGCTCGTCGCCGACGTGCAGCGGCACTGTGCGGCCGTCGCCACGCCGTACGTCGAGCGCGGCGGGCAGCGTGGCCGACGTGTTGACCACGAGCAGGTCCCCCGCCTCGAGCACGTCCGCCAGGTCGCGTACGCGGGCGTGGCGGGCGCCGTGCGGCGTCGCCACCAGCATCCGGACGTCGTCGCGGGCCATCCCCCTGGCCTCGGCCGGCTCGTGCGCCTCGGCGTCCTGGGGGAGCACGAAATCGACGGACCGATGCTCGCTCCAGGTGGCGGGACGCGCGCTCATGCCGCCGCCACCTGCACGTCTTTGGCCCGACGCCGACCGCTCGGCAGACGGGCGTCGAGCAGGGTGAGCAGGTGCGGCACGACGGTCTCCGGCTCGGGCCGGTCGCTGATGTCCTCGCCGGGAAACGCCTCGGCCTGCATCCGGGTGCGCATGTCGCCGGGATCGACGGCATGCACGCGCAGCTTCGGGTGCTCTGCGGCCAGGACCGCACTCAGCTGGTCCAGCGCCGCCTTGGAGGCGCCGTAGCCACCCCAGCCCTCGTACGCCTCGACCGCGGCGTCGGAGGACACCATGAGGATCGTGGCGTCCGGGTGCAGTCGCGGCAGCGCCAGTTGGACGAGGGCCAGGGGTGCGACGACATTGACCTCGATGACCCGTCGCAGCGCCTCCAGCGGGTAGTCGGCCAGGCCGGGCAGGGGGCTTGGGCCGAGCGTGCTCGCGTTGGCGACCACGAGGTCGATCACCGGTGCGGCACGCACCAACTGTGCGAGGTGCTCGCGCTCGGCGACGTCGCCGGCGAACGCGTGCACCGACGCGGCGCCGGCCACGCGCAGGCCGTCTGCCACGGTGTCGAGCGCCTCGGCGCCCCGTGCGTCGACGACCAGGGACCATCCGCGGCGGGCCAGCGCCAGCGCCAGGGCCCGTCCGAGGCCGCGCGACGCACCGGTGATCAGAGCAGTGGGCATGATGTCCTCCGGTAGTGAGATGACGTGTGCCCAGCCTGCAACTTGATGTTTACGTGAGGTCAAGTCTGTACGCACCGTGGCAGTGGGCACCCCCTGCTGGCTGCCGCGGCGACTACCGTCGATGCGTGAACGAGACCTCCACGACCGCACCGGACACGGTGCTGCACGCCCATGCGCAACGCCTGCTGCGCGACATCGTCGGCTCCCCCGACGCCGAACTACGCGCCGACCAATGGCGGGCCATCCGTGCACTGGTACGCGAGCGCCGCCGCGTCCTGGTGGTCCAGCGCACCGGGTGGGGCAAGTCGGCGGTCTACTTCGTGGCGACCGGACTCCTGCGCGCGACCGGCGCCGGGCCCAGCGTGATCGTGTCTCCGCTCCTGGCCCTCATGCGCAACCAGATCGCGGCCGCCGAGCGTGCCGGACTGCGTGCCGTCACCGTGAACTCCACCAACCCGGAGGCGTGGCGCGCCGTCTACGCCCAGATCGAGGCCGGGGAGGTGGACCTGCTGCTGGTGAGCCCGGAGCGGCTCAACAACCCGGAGTTCCGCGACACGGTGCTGCCCGACCTCGCCCGTGACGCCGGCATGGTCGTGATCGACGAGGCCCACTGCATCTCCGACTGGGGCCACGACTTCCGACCCGACTACCGCCGGATCCGTGACCTGCTGGCGGGCCTGCCGTCCGACATCCCGGTGCTCGCCACCACCGCGACGGCCAACGCGCGGGTCAGTGGGGACGTCGCCGAGCAGCTCGCCGGGCGGGTCGACGGCGCGCCCGTCCTGACCTTGCGCGGGGACCTCGACCGGGCATCGCTGCACCTCGGAGTGGTCACCCTGCCGACCGCTGCGGACCGGCTGGCCTGGCTGGCCGACCACCTCGCCGAGCTGCCCGGCTCGGGGATCATCTACTGCCTCACGGTCGCCGCCACCCTCGACGTCGCCGACTTCCTCGCCGAGCGTGGTTTCGCCGTGCGCGCCTACTCCGGGCAGACCGACCCGACCGAGCGGGTGTCCATCGAGGCCGAGCTGCTCGACAACTCCGTCAAGGCTCTGGTCGCCACCTCGGCCCTCGGCATGGGGTTCGACAAGTCCGACCTCGGCTTCGTCGTCCACCTGGGTGCCCCGCCGAGCCCCATCGCGTACTACCAGCAGGTTGGCCGCGCCGGCCGCGGGCTGGACCGGGCCACCGTCGTACTGCTGCCGGGGCACGAGGATGCCGACATCTGGCGCTACTTCAGCTCGCTGTCGTTCCCCCCCGAGCAGGCGGTGCGGCAGACGCTGGCCGAGCTCGGCGCGGAGGCCGGGCCGCTGTCGACGAGCGCCCTGGAGAGCCGGGTCCCGCTTGGTCGGTCGCGTCTGGAGGCGATGCTCAAGGTGCTCGACGTCGACGGCGCCGTGCGCCGGGTCAAGGGTGGCTGGGCGTCGACAGGAGCGGCCTGGGCGTACGACACGCAGCGCTACCAGCGGGTCGCGCACACCCGGGCGGTCGAGCAGCAGGCGATGTTGGAGTACCAGCGCTCGCAGCGGTGCCGGCTGCAGATGCTGCGCGAGCAGCTCGACGACCCCGGCGCCGACCCGTGCGGCCGCTGCGACAACTGCGGTGGGCTGGACCTCGGTCGCGATGCGTCGTCCGAGTCGGTCCAGAGCGCCTCGGCGCGGCTGCGTCGACCCGGGGTGACCCTGGAGCCACGGCGGATGTGGCCCTCGGCGCTGGACGCGCTGGGAGTGCCGTGGCGTGGTCGCATCCCGCCGGGCCTGCAGGCCGCTCCCGGCCGAGCGGTCGCCCGGCTGACCGACCTGGGGTGGGGCGACGACCTGCGCGAGCTGTTCGCTGCGCAGTCCCCCGACCAGGACGTACCGGTCCCGCTTCGCCATGCGCTGCTGGAGGTGTGGCAGGCATGGGACCTCGCCGAGGATCCGCCCGACATCATCGTGGCGATGGGCTCCCAGCGTCGCCCGCAGCTGGTCTCCCACCTAGCGCACGGCATGGCCACGATCGCGGCGCTGCCGGTGACCGGCCGGCTGGAGATCGTCGGTGGCGCGCGACCCGAGCAGGGGGCGATGAACTCTGCCCAGCGGGTCGCCGCGGTCTGGCAACGCTTCGGTCTGGCCGACCCGGCGTCGGTCTCCGGTGCCTCGGTGCTGCTCGTCGACGACCGGTGCGGGACCGGATGGACGCTCACGGTGGCGGCGCGGCTCCTGCGCGAGGCCGGCGCGCGCGTCGTCCGCCCCCTGGTGCTCGCGACCGACCGCTGACCTCTGGCCACTCGTGCCGGACGGTCCAGCGCTCGAACGCCAACGATCCCAGCGGCGGAACCGACGAGGCGAGTCCGACGAGCGTGAGCCGAGCAGTCCAGCCGAACGTCCGGGCCGCCAGCAGTGTCACGGCGACGAAGGCGAGGAACGCAGCGCCGTGCAGCGGGCCCATCACCTGCACCCCGACCTCGTCGTCGGCGAGCACGTACTTGAAGGCCATGCCGACCAGCAGACCCACCCAGGTGAGCGCCTCGACGACGGCGATGACCCGGAACCACCTACGAACACGGGCGTGCATGCGGTGGGATCCTCCTGCGGGCAACGGCGGGGGCAGGTCGAGCAACGACGCGCGACACGGACCGCCCATGGCAAGTTGGCACTGCCCATGGGTTGCATCCCGTGGGCGGTGAGGTTTCCCAGGGGACCCTGGTAAACCGCAGCCACGCCCGGCCGGTCAACGACTGCGAGCCGCCATCCGTGCCTTGAGCGTGTCGCGCTTGTCCTCGAAGCGGACCGCCTGGGCGTCGAGGTCTCCCAGCAGCTCGGCCAGCTCGTCGCGGGCCTTCTGCCCGTCGCCGCTCAGTGTCTCGATGTCGAAGATCTTCCAGTGCCGCAGGACCGGCATCACGACGTCGTCGCGGTGCTGGCGAAGGTCGTACACCCCGGCGATCGCCATCTCGACGGCCTTGCGCTGGAAGCCGGCGATGTCCGCGCCGGGCATCTCGAAGGTCCTGACCACCTGGGTGATCGCACGCATCGCCTGGTCGGGGGCGATCTCCAGCGCCCCGGCCAGCACGTTGCGGTAGAAGATCATGTGCAGGTTCTCGTCGGTCGCGACCCGGGCCAGCAGCTGGTCGCACATCGGGTCGCCGGTGATCTTGCCGGTGTTGCGGTGCGACACCCGCGTCGCGAGCTCCTGAAACGAGACGTACGCGATGGAACGCAGCAGGTCCTCGGAGTTGGCCGACTCGAAGCCGTTGGCCATGTGGTCCATCCGGGCCCGCTCGAGCTCGACCGGGTCGACCAGGCGCTTGACCATCAGGTAGTCCCGGATGGCGATGCCGTGGCGACCCTCCTCGGCCGTCCAACGGTGCACCCAGTCGCCCCACGCGGCGTCGCGGCCGAACAGCGTCGCGATCTCGTGGTGGTAGCTGGGCAGGTTGTCCTCGGTCAGCAGGTTGACGATCAGGGCCGAGCGGGCCACGTCGGATACCGGGCTGTCGTCGGGCGACCACGCCTCGCCGCCCATGAGCCCGTCGAAGTTCCTGCCGTCGCTCCATGGGATGTAGTCGTGGGGGAACCACTCCTTGGCCATGGCGGTGTGCCGGTTGAGGTTGTCCTCCACGACCTGCTCGAGCTCGAGCAGCAGCTGGGTCTGCGTCAGGTCGGTGCTGGTCATCGTGTCCTCCGCCGTCCTCGTAACCTACGGTTGCGTAACCGTCCTACAGACTAGGCGCAAACGGGCCGGTAGTCGACGCGATGTCGGCGCGTCCGACATCACACTGCCTCCCGGCCCGGGTATTCCTCGGGCCGGGACACCCGTATCGTGCGTCACGCACCCGTCCCCGGGAGGACCCCGCATGAACGCCCAGCTCGAGCCCGCCGACCTCGAACGCTTCGCCAAGGACTTCGCCTCTGCGCCCGCGCACCGCTTCGCGCAGAACGCCGTGACGCGTACCGCGGTGGAGGACATCGCGCTGGACCGTGCGGTCGTGACGTCGACGAACCACTCGATGTCGCACCTGATCGACGACTGGGCGGTCACCAACCAGAAGCAGAGCGGCCGCTGCTGGCTGTTCGCCGGCCTGAACCTGCTGCGCAAGGGCGCCGCGGAGCAGATGGGCCTCAAGGACTTCGAGTTCTCCCAGAACCACCTTTTGTTCTGGGACAAGCTGGAGAAGGCCAACCACTGGCTGGAGGCGATCATCTTCACCGCCGACCGGGACGCCGACGACCGCACCGTGGCTCACCTTCTCGGCGGCCCTGCCGAGGACGGCGGTCAGTGGAACATGTTCGTCGCGCTGGTCCGCAAGCACGGCCTGGTCCCCCAGTCGGTGATGCCCGAGACGCATTCGTCGTCCAAGACGTTCAGCCTCAACCGCGCCCTGTCGCAGCTTCTGCGTCGGGCCGCCCGCGACCTGCGGACCGCCGCTGCTGCCGGTGAGGACGTCGAGCAGCTGCGCGCGGCCAAGGCCGACGTGCTCGTGACGGCCCATCGGATCCTGTCCATCCACCTGGGCACCCCACCGGGGCGGTTCACCTGGCAGTGGGCGGACAAGGACAAGGTCTTCCACCGTGACGAGGAGACGACGCCGCTGCAGTTCGCCGCGCGATACGCCTGCCTGCCGGTCGAGGAGTACGTGTGCATCGTGCACGACCCGCGTGGCACCAGCGAGGTGGGGCGTACGTACACCGTGGAGTACCTCGGCAACGTCGTCGGCGCTGCCCCGGTCGCCTACCTCAACGTCGACATGGACCTCGTACGCCGCCTGGCCGCCGATGCCCTCGTGGCCGGGGACCCGGTGTGGTTCGGCTGTGACACCGCCCGGATGGACCACGCCGAGCTCGGCTACTGGGACGCCGCTCTCTACGACTTCGAAGGCGTGTACGGCGCCGACCTCGACCTCGACAAGGCCGACCGCCTCGTGCACGGCGACACGTTGATGACCCACGCGATGCTCTTCACCGGCGTCGACATCGTCGACGGCGCACCGCGCCGGTGGCGGGTGGAGAACAGCTGGGGCCCGGACAAGGCCGACAAGGGCTTCTGGACGATGAACGACAACTGGTTCGGTGAGCACGTGTTCGAGATCGCCGTACGCCGCGACGCGCTGCCGGCGCACCTGCAGGCCGCGTTGGAGGCCGAGCCGGTCGTGCTTCCCGCGTGGGACCCGATGGGTGCGCTGGCCCGCTGAGGTGGCGGGACGAGGTGTCGTTCGGGTGAATGTCTGACTCGAGTGGTTTAGCCGGGTTCCCAGCGGGGCATCTAATGATCAGCCCCGCCGGGAACCTGGGTCACACCGCCTGGACGCGTACCCCGTCCCGTGGCTGCCCTGGACCACGGCACGGAGCGCTCCGCCCCGGATGCACGCCAGGTGTGTCCACTACGCAGGGAGATCGCCTTGTACCGCACTGCTCACTCCTACCGCCGCTGCAGCGCCGCCGTGGCCTTCTCGACCGGTCTCGCCGCGGCTGCCCTTCTGTCGGCCCCCCAGGCCACCGCCGCCGTGGCCGGCGAGCACCGAGACACCGGCGCCTCGCTCAGCCGCACCGCACTCGCCGCGGACGCGCAGACTCGCGCGGCGGCCGGCGTCAGGGAGCTGACGCGCTCCACCGCCGGCACCGCCGGCTCCTACTACGACGCGAAGACCAAGCGCTTCGTCGTCAATGTCAGCGACCGCTCCGAGGTGCGCGCGCTGCGCAGCGACGGTGTCAGCACCCGGCTGGTCACCTTCAGCAGGTCCCAGCTCGCGAGGGTGACGACGGCACTCGAGGCCAAGGCGTCCATCCCCGGCACCTCGTGGGCGATGAACCCGAAGACGAACAAGGTCGCAGTGCAGGCAGACCGCAGCGTGAGCAAGGCCCAGATGACCAGGCTCCGCTCGGTCACCAGCAGGTTCGGTGACAGGGTGTCCCTGCGCCGGGTCGCGGGAGTGCTGTCCATCGACGCGCTCGGCGGCGGCGAAGCCATCTGGGCGCAGGGCGGCGGACGCTGCTCGCTGGGCTTCAGTGTCCGCAGCGGCTCGAGCTACTCCTTCCTGACCGCCGGGCACTGCACCGACGTGGCCGCCACCTGGTACGAGGACTCCGGCCAGTCCGTGCTCGCGGGCACGAACGGGCGCGGCAGCTTCCCCGGCAACGACTACGGCATCGTCTCGACTCCGGGTCCCGGCTACGGTGACGTGGACCTGTACAACGGCAGCTACCGCGACATCACCGCGGCAGGCAACGCGTTCGTCGGGCAGAGCGTCCTGCGCAGCGGCAGCACGACCGGTCTGCACTCAGGCAAGGTGCGGGCGCTCAACGCGACGGTCAACTACGCCGAGGGCAGCGTCTACGGCCTGATCCGCACCAACGTGTGCGCCGAGCCGGGCGACTCCGGCGGCTCGCTGTTCGCCGGCAGCACCGCCCTGGGCCTGACCTCAGGTGGCAGCGGCAACTGCACCTTCGGCGGCACGACGTACTTCCAGCCGGTCACCGAGGCCCTCTCGGTCTACGGCGTCAGCGTGTACTGACGCGAGGAGCCCCGCCATTGAGCGAGGGGGTCCCCCGTGCCGATAGGTTCGGCACAGGGGACCCCCTCGCTCATCTGGATCCGGGGCGCGTCACCGGATCGCCACGCGCGGCAGCCCCCACGTCGTCATGGTGCCGGACACCTCGTTGGCCACCAGGAGCAGCGGCCGGCCGATCGGGCTGTCGTCCTGGCTCACGAACGTCAGTCCCTCGGGGCCGAGGTCCCCGGCGGTGCCGAGCTCGGCGTCCCCGGACTCGTCCCGGGTGCTCAGGTAGTCCACGTAGCGTCCGCGGCGCGGGTTCGTGACGTCGACGACCACGATGCCGCTGACCCGCTCGAGCCCCACGAATGCGTACGTGCGTGCGTCGATCCGGCCGATCGTGACGCCCTCGGGCTCGGGCCCCTTGTTGTCGCTGCGGGTGTCGGCCGAGTCGGTCTCGTCGTTGTTCGCGTTGTACTCCGGCAGGTCACGGGTGATCCGCTCGAACATGGCGCCGGAGTCCCAGACGATGCTGCCGTCGGCGGAGCGGATCGTCACCGAGCGGCCACCGAACGCGTGCAGCTGGGTGTAGCCGTCAGGCCCCCGAGGCGCCGTGGTCGTCACGGTGAGCCGCCCGAGCACCTCGTCGCGCTGCAGGTGCGCTGCGTTCGGGAACGCTTCGGGGTCCAAGGTGAGGTCGGCGACCCGCGCCTCCTCGGCGTAGCAGTCGTACTCCCGGGCATCACCCTCGTTGGCGCTGACGACATAGGCCTGCCCGCCGGACCGGTAGGACGCGACGGCGTCCGGCTGGTACATCCCCGAGACCGGCCGGCGACGGGTCTGGGCGACGCCGTCCTCGTCCGAGGCGTCGAGACCGGCACCGCGCGCGGAGTGGTCCTTGCGGCCGAGCGCGATCAGCCGGGCGACGCGCGCGGTGTCCAGGTCGACCACGGCGTACGCGTTGTTCTCCTGCAGGCTGACGAAGGCGCGATCGCCGACAATGGTGACGTACTCCGGCTCGAAGTCCTGCGATGCAGAGGCACCGGGGCCGAAGATGCGGATGTCGCGGTCGCGCAAGGACTGCTCACGGCCGTCGAAGCGCCGGAAGGAGACGCGCCGCTCGGTGGCGTTCTCGACCCCCCGACGCAACGAGATGATGGACACCGATCCGCGGGGATCACGCTGCCCGGCGCAGTAGCCCTCCGGTTCGCCCTCGTTGGCCACGACGACACGGTTGCCGTCGGGGGTGAAGGTCAGCATGTCGGGCAGCGCGCCGACCCCGACCCGCTGGCGCAGCCGCAGGTCGAGCACGCCGTAGAACGACACCCTGCCCAGGGCGGTGGTCTCCGCCGCCTGGGTGGCGACCGCGACCAGACGGCCGTGCACGTCGACGCTGTTGACTCCCGGTGCGCGCAGCGAGCGGATCAGCCGCGGGTGGCGCGGACGGCTCATGTCGAGGACGTCGACGGTCCCCGCCGCGGCGTTCACGACGAATGCCCGGTCGCCCCGCCGGGAGAACGCGACGATCTCGGCGGCGCTCCCGTCGAAGATGCCGGTGGCGTAGGTGCCCAACGGGGTCCCGAAGGACGTCGAGTCCTCGCCGGCCGAAGCTCCGGCGGCGGCGCCGGAGCCGGCGGCGGCGCCGGAGCCGGCAGCGAGCGGTGCGAGAAGGGTGACGGAGGCGAGGGCCCCGAGGGCGCGTCGTCGCAGGCAGGAAGATGCTGGCATGGCCCGGAGCGTGGCGTGGCCGGGTGTCCGCCCGACCACAGCCCGGTGACGGGCGGGCGGACAGCCGGTGACGGACTGCTGGCCGGGCTAGCGCCGGATGCGGACCACCGTGTCGGCAGCGGTGTCGTTCACCTCGACCGTGACGGTCACGACGCCCGGACGGAAGGCGCGCAACCGTCCGGTGCGCGGGTCGAACACGGCGACGCAGTCGGCGGGGCACGGGCTTCCGGCCAGCACCGCGTCGTCCGAGACGCTCCAGCTGGCGCTGACGGGGTACGCCACCGGCACCTCCCGGCCCGCCTGCGTCACGGTGGCGGTCACCCGAGCGCGCCTGGAGACCGCGAGTCGGCCCGGACCGCTGACCTCCAGCCGGTCGACGTGCGCCCGCATCTCCGCCAGCAGCCAGGGCCCCGCCCGCCGCAGCGTGGGCCCGGTGGCCAGACCGAGGGTGGTCCACCCGGTGAAGCCGCCGTCATCAGGCGCCGCCGCCGGTGACTTGCCGGAGTTGCCGTTGACCAGGTACGAGACGCCGTCGAGCCGGTCGGCGTGGAAGGCACCGGCGTGAGCGGCGACGTACGCGGCGGGCTTGTCCGTGTCGTCGCTGAACCCGGCGAGCCACTCCTGCACCAGGCGCACCTCCAGCGGGTCGGACAGCTCGGAGTTGCCCACCACGGCGGGATCCTTTGTCGGATGGTGGGCCATCACCACCACCGAGCGCACGGCCGGGTCGTCCGCAGCCTCCTCGAGCGCGCGCCGAAGCACCAGCAGCTGCTCGAAGGACGAGGTGCGCAGGCTGCCCATCGAGGAGTCGAGCAGCACGAACCGGGTGCCGCGACGGTCGAAGGTCCGGACCGGGTCGCCGAAGCGCTCGCGCCAGGCGGACAGGTCACCGACGCCGTAGGTCTCGTGGTTGCCCGGCACGTAGTACCAGGGCACCCGACCGTCGAGCTCCTCGTCGATGATGCGCTCGGCGAGGTCGAGGTCGCCCTGGAATGCGGTGTCCACCAGGTCACCGAGGATCACGACGAAATCCGGGTCGGTCGCGACCATCTCCCGCATGGTGCGCCGGGCCTGGGCCACGATGTCGCTGTCCGGGGCGGTCCCGACGAACTGCGCGTCGCTCATCACCGCGACGTGCCAGCGTCCGGCGTCCACCCGGTCTCCGCCGGCCACGACCGGGTCGCGCCACAGCGGTGGGTCGGGCACCTGGATCGCGGGCGCCGAGGCCACCGAGAGCTCGTCGAACACCAGCCGCCCCTCGTACTGGCGTGCCGGGGCGGTCTCCACGACGTACACCCGCTCGAACCGGATTGGACGCGGCAGGCCGGCCGGGATGTCTGCCTGCAAGAAGCGCCAGTCGGAGAAGTCGACGGTTCGGGCGAGGTCCAGCGTGGCGCGCACCCCAGCAGCGTCGATGACGTTGGCGCGAAGCCACCCGCCCTGGCCGTCGCCCTGCACCCACATCCCGAGCTGCAGCGGGTTTCCGGGCAGCTCGAGGCCGCCGACCTTGGCGAGGTACGCGGCGCGCGTCGCGGTGCTGCCGGTCAGTGCGTAGTCCAGGGCGATCCCCTGACCGACGTGGCCGGGCGCGCTGCTGATCTGCGCGCCGGTGCTCGCCGGCGCCCGGGTGGCGGTCCACCCCTCCGTGGACTCGAGGTCGGCGACGTCGGTCGGTGTGAGGCCGACCGTGACTCCCAGGTACGTCGTGCGCCCGCCGGCCTCGACGGTGATCACGGTGGCGCCGGTTCCCGCCTCGGGGGTGACGTCGAAGCCGCCGCCCGACCGGGTGATGCTCACGACGTCTCGGTCGTAGTCGAGGGTCACGTCCCGCGGTTCCACGTCGGTGCGAAAGCCGTCGGCGTCGGCCGCGTCGACGCTGAACCGAGCGCTGGATCCGGCGTCGGTCAGGGCGACCTGACCGACGTCGGTGAAGACCCGCACGGGACGTCCGTGCACGATCACCGTCCTGGCTGAGCGACGGCCCCGATCGGTCACCCGTACCTGTGCCCGGCCCGGCTCGACGCCGACGACGACCGCGGAGCGACCCGAGGGTTGCACCGCCACCCGTCCGGGGCGGGTCGAGTGCCAGGACGGCCGGATCGACACCGGTGACAGCATCTCGTCGTGCCCGCTGGCCACGACAGCTCGGCTGAGGCCGGACAGCAGCTCGATCGGCCCGCGCCCGGCATCGGGCTCGGCGGCCCCGTCGTCGGCGTACCGGGTGGCGAGGGTGACTCCGGTCAGGGTGCCGCTGCCGGCGGCGACGGTGAATCCGAGTCCGTTGGGGACGTTGCGCTCGGCACCGTCCGACGGCGCGTTCACCACGCGCGGTTGGCCGCCGGGACGGCGCGCGAGCATCGTGGAGGAGCCGCCACCGTCGAGGTTGAGGGCCTCCTCGGCACCGAGGTCACGCAGCAGCTCCGCGGTCTCGAGCAGGCTCAGCCCCCGGCTGGCCGCCTGTCGCCCGTCTATGGCGACCAGGATCATCTCGTCGGTGTCGTCGTCGATCCCGACTGCGGTCCGCGGTGCGAGCGAGGTGTCGTCCGTGGTGGCGACCACCCCGTCCTCGAGCAGCACGATGTTGCCGCTGACGGCGACAGCGGGGTCGCGGCCCGCCGGGTCGGTGCGCACGCCGAAGTCGACCTGGACGGTGTCACCGACGTCGAGTCCGCGCAGCAGGTCGGCGCCTGCCTCCCGCCCGACGAGGACCGTCGTGCCGGCCTCGATCGGCCCCTCCCCCGTGGTGGCGTCGCTGGCGGTGACGATCCCGTCGGTGACGCTCACCTCGTGCACGTCCGTGGCGCCGTCGAGGGTACGGCCGCGGGCGACGGACCCCCACAGCGGCGTGAACACTGCGATGCCGCCGACGGCGACGCTGGGCGAGTTGAGGTTCGTGACCTCCACCTCGACCGGCTCGCCGTCGCCTCCGGGCATGGTCACGGTTGCGTCCAGGAACGTCTGCCCGATCCACGCTGTGTCCGCCTCGTCCAGGGCCACGGTGAGGTTGTGACCACTGCTCGGCGCGTGGACCAGGTCGCCGTCGTCGATGCCGACGCCGAGCGGCGCACCGGTGTCGTTGATGTCGAAGAAGTCAGCGTTCACACCTGCCACGGCACCGGCACGCTCGACCGCACCGGACAACGGTCCTGGCGAGGAGACCGCCGGTGCGCCCAGATAGGTGGCAGCCAAGCCGTCGCGCGCCAGGTCGGCGGTGAGGATGTCCGCGCGGATCCAGCCACGCTCGTCCAGGCTCTCGAAGCTGGAGTGCACCAGCCCCGGCGCGACCCGGACCCGGTCCCGGGCGGTGACGATCACCTCGTCGCCCGGCAGCGGCTCGACCGCGCGTGCCAGGTCCCGCGTGGGCGTGGCGGCCGAGGCGGGGGCGGTCAGGCACGCGAGCGCCACGACCGACACGACCACCGAGCCGGTAGCTGGAACGAACCAGGGCTTAAGTGATGTTCTGCGCATAAGAGGCATGATGCCGTCCCGGTCTGGCTGTTACGCGACCACGGGGCGACCGGTCGGTGAACCGTGTGCTGCGGCGGCCCGCACGAACACCGTGCCGCGACAGTCGCCCCGGGGCTCGTCTGCTGGCACGATCGACGGGTGCCGACACGATTCCTGGAGACCGAACGGACCTACGACCCGCCCGAGGGAGCCACGCTGCCCGACCTGGTCGCCGCCACCGACGGCCTGGTGGCCGCCGTCGAGCACCTGGACGAGATCGACCTCGATGCCACCTACGTCG
Source organism: Actinomycetota bacterium (assembly GCA_030859165.1). Classification (GTDB taxonomy): domain Bacteria; phylum Actinomycetota; class Actinomycetes; order Propionibacteriales; family Nocardioidaceae; genus JACCXZ01. Next base: position 1,401 of record JALZKQ010000002.1, on the reverse strand, counting down.
ACACCGACGACCTGGCGTTGCTGCGCCGCCGGGTCACGCTGCGGCACCGCAAGGGCGGTGCCGACTCCGGCTGGCACCTCAAGCTTCCGCTCGGCCGCGACACCCGTCACGAGGTGCACTGGCCACTCACCTCCAGCGGGACACGCGTCCCCCGGACCGTGCAGGACACCCTGAGCGCGTACACGCTGGGAGAGCCGCTGCGGCCGGTCGTACGCCTGCAGACCACGCGAAGACGTTGTCTGCTGAGGGCCGACGACGGGTCCGCGCTCGCCGAGCTGTGCGACGACCAGGTGGCGGCCACCGTGCTCGTCGGGGCGCCGTTCGAGCAGGGCACGACCCGGTGGCGCGAGATCGAGGTCGAGCTGCTCGAGGGCCGCCCGGAGCTCCTGGCGACGGTGGACGACGCGATGGCCGCTGTCGGCGCGATGCCGGCTCCCACCCAGTCGAAGCTGGTCCGGGCCATGGCCGACCGGCTGCCCGAGGCTGTGGAGCTCACGAACCTCCGGTGCAGCGCAGGCGATTCGGTGACCCGCTACCTGCGCGAGCAGGTGGAGCAGCTGCGGGCTGCCGACCTCGACCTGCGCCTCGACGAGGACGGCGAGGGGGTCCATGACGTCCGGGTGCAGGCCCGGCGGCTGCGCGCCGCCGTCGCCGTGTACCGATCTGTCCTCGACCAGTCCGTCGCCCGGCTCGTGCAGGCAGAGCTGCGTGAGCTGGGACAGGCGCTGGGACCGGTGCGCGACCTGCAGGTGACCCGCGAGCAGCTGCGGGACGCGGTCGGAGACCTCGACCCGGCGGCCGCTGCAACGGTGGCCGGGCTCGCCGGGCGCACGCTCGCCGAGCGAGACGAACAGACCCGGGCGACCATGCGTCGCGCGCTGACCTCGCGGCGCTACGTCGGCCTGCTGCGTGACCTCGACGCCCTGGGCTCGGCAGGAGGGGGCGGGATGGCTGCCGAACCTGCGGGCGAGGTGCTGCCCCGGCAGGTGCGCAAGGCCAGCAAGCGCCTGCGTCGTCGAGCGCGGACCGCGACCGACGTCCCGGCCGGGCGAAGGACCGAGGCACTGCACGACGTGCGCAAGGCGGCCAAGCGGTTGCGCTACGCCTGCGAGGTGGCGGAGCCGGCCGTGGGCAAGCCGGCCCGCCGGCTGGGCAAGGCCGCACGCCGAGTGCAACGTACGCTCGGCGACCACCACGACGCGGTGGCGCTGGCCGCGCTGCTCGAGGAGCTCGCCGCCGCCGACACCGCCACCGGTCCGGCCGGCTTCGTCCTCGGTCGGCTGCACGGCGCGCAGGTGGTTCGCGCCACGACGTCCGAGCGCGACTACCAGCGGGCGCTGAAAAGGGTGACCCGGGCCAAGGCCACCCGCTGGTTGCGCTGATCCCCACGCACGAAGTGGT
>JALZKQ010000073.1 GCA_030859165.1 Actinomycetota bacterium | reverse complement strand
CCCGGGCTGTTGGGGCTGCAGGTGCGCTGCACCGTCGCGCACGGAGACGACACCCGGTACGCGTTGCTGGGTGCCGACGACGTGATCCGGGCCGGAGCCGGTGCCCGGACGCCGCAGCAGTGGGTCCGATCGTGGGCCCCGTGCCCGCTGATCCTCGTGGGCGGGCCGGCGGTCCGCTCCGACGGACAGGACCCGGACGCGCTGGAGCGGGTCGACCAGCTGATCGGGTCGGTGGCGCAGGCGGTCGCCATCGAGCCGGACACCCTGCTGATCGTGGTCGGGGTCTCCGACCGGCAGGGCAGTCCGCCGGGGATGCACCTGGCCCTGGTGACCCGCGGGGCGGGCGTCGAGCCGTCGATGCTGCGCTCGGCGAGCACCGGACGGGTGCCGTTCGTGCAGCTGATCGACGTCGCACCGACCGTCCTGGCGGCCCTGGGCACCGACCAGCCGCCCGCGATGGTCGGGGCACCCATGACCGGCGCGGATGCCGGCGGCGACGACGTGACGGAGCGGATCGGTGCCCTGGTCTCGGCCGCGCGCTCGGCGGACGCCCAGCGCGCCTCGTCGGACTGGCTGGTGTGGACCTGGCTGGGGGTGACCGGGCTCTACCTGGTGGTGGCTCTGGTCGTGACACGTCGAGCGACCCCCCCTGCGGGTGTTGGACCCGCTGGTGTCGCCGTCGCCTCCCTGCCCGTCGCCATGGTGGCCTCCAACGCGTTGCCGTGGGACGCCACGGGCGCGCCGGGAGTGCTCCGGGCGCTCAGCATCCTCGGCACCGCCCTCGCCCTGGGCGCACTGGCGATGCTCGGCCCGTGGCGGCGCCATCGGTGGGGACCGGCCCTGACCGTGTCCGCGGCCGGTGCGCTGGTGCTGGGCCTCGACGTGCTGACCGGCTCGCACCTGCAGCTGGGCACCCTCATCGGCTACAACCCGATCGTCGCCGGCCGCTTCACCGGCGTGGGCAACATGCCCTTCGCGGTGTACGCGGCGGGCGGACTCGTCGTGCTGGCGGCTGTGGTCGGGCGCCTCGTCGAGGACGGTGCACGGCACGCCGCGTACCTGGTGGCCGCGATCGGTGGTGTCACCATGGTGCTCCTGCTGGGGGCGCCTGAGTCGGCTCGGACTTCGGGGGGTGCTGTCCCTGGTCCCGGCGCTGGTGCTCACGACCCTGCTCGCCGTGGGTGGCCGGCTGTCGCTCATCCGCGTCGCCGCTGCACTGCTCGGTGGCGTGCTGGTGGTCGCCGCACTGGCCACTGCCGACTACCAGCGCCCGCCCTCCGAGCGGACCCATCTCGGCCGCTTCGTCGCCCAGCTGCTCGACGGCACAGCCTGGACCATCGTGGAACGCAAGGGCCAGGCGAACCTCGACCTGCTGACCGGCAGCCCCGTCGTGACCCTGGCGCCGATCCTGTTGCTCACCCTCGTGCTGCTCTTCGCGAGACCCGGCTCTCCGGGTCGGTCGCAGCTGGCCCGGTCCGGTCCATGGGTCCGTGCAGCCGTCGTGGGAGCGGCGGTCGCCATCGGGCTCGGGTCGATCGTGAACGACTCGGGCATAGCCGTCTTCGTCACCGGCGGCGCCTGCACGGTGCCGCTGCTCGTAGCCGCCTGCACGGCTCGTCGACCGTCCTGCGACCCGCCACCGTCACCGTCGGGACACGACGCAGTAGCGTTCGGCGTTGATTCCGCCGGCACGCGACGCACCACCCGGCAGGACACCCGGCAGGACAAGGAGCGGTGACGATGACAGCGCAACCGTCGGATCCGGCACTCGGCGCGGACAGCGAGGTCGGCATCCTGCGCACCGTCATGCTGCACCGGCCCGGCAACGAGCTGAAGCGACTGACCCCCCGCAACAACGACTCGCTGCTGTTCGACGGCATCCCCTGGGTCAGCCGGGCCCAGGACGAGCACGACGCCTTCGCCGCGGCCCTGCGCGACCGCGACGTCGAGGTGCTGTACCTGGTCGACCTCCTGGTCGAGACGTTGGCGGACCCGGCCGCGCGTGCCACCGCGATCGGCCACGTCACCGCCAGCCTGCGCATCGGCGACACCATCCGCCAGTACCTGAGCGACGCCCTGGTGTCCGCATCACCGGCTGAGCTCGCGGCGTCGCTGACCGAAGGCATCCGCAACGACGAGCTGCGCGTCGGGCACTCGCTGGTCTCCAGCCTGCTGACGCACGACGACTTCCTCGTCGACCCGCTGCCCAACCTGCTGTTCACGCGGGACTCATCGGTCTGGTTGCGCGACCGCGTCGCCGTGACCAGCCTCGCGATGCCGGCCCGCGAGCGGGAGACCCGGCTGACAGACCTCATCTACGCCCACCATCCGCGGTTCGCGGGGGTGTCCCGGATCCACGGAGGTCACCTTGAGCATCTGGAGGGTGGGGACGTGCTCCAGCTCGCGGCCGGCGTGATCGCGATCGGTGTCGGCGAGCGGACAACCCCCGCCGGAGCCGAGAGCTTCGCCCGCCAGCTGCTGGCCCACGACCTCGCCCACACCGTGCTGGCGGTCCCGATCGCGCAGGAACGGGCCACGATGCACCTCGACACGGTCGTCACGATGGTCGACGTCGACAAGGTGGTGATGTATCCCAAGGTGGCCGACTCGTTGTGGGCGTACGCGATCACCGCGGAGAATCCCGGCTCGGGCGATCCTGCCAAGGTGGTGCTGGACGTGGCGGCCCCGCAGCCGCTGCTGCGTGCGGCGGCGGACGCGATCGGCCTGGCGGAGATGCACCGCATCGACACCGGTCTCGACCCGGTCACCGCGGAGCGGGAGCAGTGGGACGACGGCAACAACACGCTGGCGATCGCGCCGCGCGTGGCGGTGGCCTACGAGCGCAACACCGAGACCAACGAGCGCCTCCTGGACGCCGGGATCGACGTGATCGCCATCTCGGGCTCCGAGCTCGGCTCGGGGCGGGGCGGACCCCGGTGCATGTCCTGCCCGATCACGCGCGAGCTTGGTTGAGCTGCTCCGATGGCCGTTCGTCGCCCCACCCGTCCCTCCGGCCCCACTCGCCACGCGGCTGTCGCCAACGGTGGATGTTCGGCCTGCTTCGTGAACCGTTTGCGGCCCCGACGGTGCCGAAGTGACGGATGAGGCGGCCAGCGGCGGCGCGCGCGGACAGGGTCCGCGGCGGAGCGGCCCGCGCAGGGGCGACCGCGCCGCGAAGCGGCCACCCGCCGGAGGACGTGATCGCCCGGCTGTCGCTGACGGGGGAAACAGCGGCAACCGGGCTGCTTCACACTGTAGTTGTCTGTTCACCGATGCGCAAAGAACTCCCCGATCTGCCTGGGGGGCTGTTCCTCGCCGTCCTCGCGCACCGGGCGGTTCAGGTGGCCTCACCGTCCGCTGCGGACCAGTCCTGACTCGTAGGCGAAGACCACCGCCTGGACCCGATCGCGCAGGCCGAGCTTCATCAGGACGTGTGCCACATGCGTCTTGACCGTGGTCTCCGCGATCACCAGCTCTGCGGCGATCTCCGGGTTGGACCGGCCCTTGGCCAGCAGCCGAAGGACGTCCATCTCCCTGCGGGTGAGCTGAGACAGACAGACGGGCAGGTGGTCGGTGAGCGGCGGGAGCCGGGCGAACTCCTCGACGACCTGCCGGGTCACCGAAGGTGTCAGCATGGCCTCACCGGCGGCGACGACACGAACCCCCTCGATGAGCTGCTCGGCAGGAGCGTCCTTGAGCAGGAAGCCACTTGCCCCGGCGCGCAGCGCGGCGAACACGTACTCGTCGAGGTCGAAGGTCGTCAGCACGAGAACTCGTGACGGCAGGCCTGCCTCGACCAGCCGACGGGTGGCTTCGAGCCCGTCCATCCCGGGCATCCGGACGTCCATCAGGACCACATCGGGCCGAAGCGCCCGCACGGTCCGTAGTGCCTGCGTGCCGTCGGAAGCCTCTCCCACCACGTCGATGCCGGCCTCATCGCTCAACAGCGCGGTAAGTCCTGCGCGGATCAGCGCCTGATCGTCCACGACCACGACGCGGACGCTCACGACCCGCCCAGCGGTAGTCGGGCACGGACCGCATATCCACCGTCATGGCCCGCCCCGGACTCCAACCAGCCGCCGTACAGCGCCACCCGCTCGCGCATGCCGATCAAGCCGTGCCCGGGATCACTGTCACCCGCGACGCTGACGGCACCGCCGTGGGGGCCACGTCCGGTGTCGGTGATCGCCAGCGCGAGGCTCTGGTCGTCGTAGCTGGCCACCACCGTCGCCCGGGCCTCACCAGCGTGCTTCAAGACGTTGACGAGCGACTCCTGCACGATGCGATAGGCGACGAGGTCGACACCGGGCGGGATCGGTCGCGGCTCGCCGGCCACGCAGAGGTCCACGTCGAGCCCGGCCTCACGCATCTGGGTGACCAACCGGTCGACCTCGCCCATCCCTGGCTGCGGCGTCAGGGAGACCGGATCCTCCTCGATCCGCAGGATCCCCAGCAGGCGGCGCATCTCCTGCAGCGCGTCTCGCGCGATGGCCTCCACCTTGTGCAGGGTCTCGGCCTCGGTCGGCCGGTCCGCTCGCAGGCGGCGCCGAACCGCCCCGGTCTGCACGACCACGATGCTCAGGCTGTGCGCGACGATGTCGTGCAGCTCGCGCGCGATCCTGGCGCGCTCGTCGGCGACGGCTCGCGAGCCCGCATCTCTCGCTCCTGCTCCAGGCGTGCGGCTCGCCCCTGCAGCTCGGTGGTCTGCTCCGCACGCGTACGCAAAGCTGCGGCCAGCGCCCACGCCGCCGTGACGATGGTGGCGACGAACACGAAGTCCCCTGCCCCTACACCGTCCTCGACGGCGACCAGCACGCCGATCAGCACCAGCCCGAGCAGACAACCGGTGACCGAAGGCACCCGGTCGAGATGGGCGCCGACCGAGTAGAACGCCAGGATCAGCACGGCCATGATGTACGCCGCATCCAACGGGTTGCCCGCCGCGTCCATCGCGATCAGCACCGCGAGCGCGACAACCATCGTCAGCAACGGTGCCGCCCTGCGCCACGCCAGGGGCACCGTCATCGCCAACGCCGCGAACGCGTACGGCAGCCGGGGCTCGTACGCCGCTGTCGCCCAGGTCTCCACCTGCGCCAGCGCCCCCAGTGCGGCGGCGACCACCACGTCGGTCGTTGGCGGCACCAGCCGGCCATGGCTCGGACGGGTCGGCTGGTCCGGTGGCGCCGGTGACATGACGTCACGCTACGGCGCGGGCAGCCACGCTGCACCCACCGCGCGGAGGAGACTCACTCAGCGACCGCCTCCTCCGCACGGAGGGGGCGGCCGCTGGGGCAGTTCGCCCGTCGGCACGACGACACGCCGCCAGGACGCTTCCTACTGTCGTCGGATCGACGACCGAGGAGCAACGATGCGCAGCCACGCAGTGATACGGCCACTGATCGCGGGACTGATGCTGACGGTGATCGGCTGCGGGGCAGAACAACCCCAGCCGCCGGCGCAGTCCGCATCGGCAAGGCCGGAGCCAACGACGACCGCCCCGAGCCCAGCCGAGACGGGCGATCCGGCGCGGTACTGCCGGCTCACCGACCAGCTAAAGGCCAGCGGACGCAAGACCTTCGCCGGTCTCGGACGGGACGCGACCCACGCGGAGTACCGGAGCGCCGAGCGCCGGTTCGTGCTCGACAACGCAACGGCGTTGCGGGGGCTAAAAGCCGCGCTCCCCGAGCGGCTTGGAGACGACGTACGCACGTTCGTCACCGCGATGCGCCAACGCGGGGGGCTCGAGCCGGCCGGCTCGGTGACGCAGGCGGACGCCTCGGCTGCGGAGCAGGCACTGCGCGGCTACGAGCGGCGCGCGTGCGGGCACTGAGCCCAGGCCGGCGCCGTTCAGCTGATCGTGACCTGCCGGCTGGTGATCCCGTTGCGCGCCGAGCGCTGCTCGGGGGTGAGCGCGGTCGTGTCGGACAGCGCCTCGCCGATTCGCTCCTGCAGGTCGGTCGCTGCGGCAGCCAGCCGGTCCACGCTGGTGCCGGCTGGGACCTCCCACACCGGGACCACGAGACCGTGGGCGCGAAACGACCCGATCAGCCGGCTGTCGTCGACCATCCGGTCGGCGTCCTTGGCGTGCAGCCGGGCGAGCGCGTCCAGCAGTGACGCCTCCGCGTGCGGCATCACCCAGCGGACGTACTCCCGCTCGCCCATCCGGGTCCAGTACGCCGCGTCCACCCCATCCAGGCGTGCGGTCGGCCAGGCCGCGGCGTTGGCGGACTCCAAGGATGCGGCGAGCTGGCCGGTGGGGTCCTCGACGTCGGCGACCCAGAAGTCGAACCCCTCGTGCACCCGGACGTCGAGGGGTGCCTGCCCGCTGATCACGTCCTGCATGCGCGGGCCGGGGCCAGGGTCCTCGGCCACCGTGACACTGCTGCCACGCTCGGCGTCCAGCGCCTTGCCCAGGGCGTAGGCCAGGTCGCGGCTGGGGTCGCCGTAGGAGTGCTGCACCTGCAGGCCCAGCCAGACGGCGCCATCGGCCCGGGTCATCGCCGGGGAGGCCACCGGAAGCAGCGAGCACAGGGTGACCGAGCGGTCCGACCCGCCGCTCAGCGTCAGGGCTGCGGTGGCCGCGGGAACGAAGTCGCGCAGTGCCACCCAGTCGCACTCCGACGGCAGACCCTCGAAGGGTCGCGTGACGTACGGCGCCGACGGGTTCGCGCCGCCGTGACAGGCCTTGTAGCGCTTGCCGGACCCGCAGGGACACGGCTGGCGAGGTGCGACGGCACCGCGATCGGTCTCGGTGCCCGGTCGTACGTCGGCGCGCTGACGCGAGCGCTTGCCCATGTGTCGTTCTCCTCGTCGGCTACTGCTGCGCAGAAGAGCCTAGCTAGTGGCCTGGCCCTCGCGCCGCCGGCCGGGGGTGAGCCATTGTGCGCATATCCATCACTCACAGCCGCGGAAACGGTCGATACGCGCACACTCGCCGGCAATGTCTACCCGCCGGGAGGACGGCCGTACGGCTGCTGGCCGGGCTGCCCGCCGGCAGGAGGCGCTCCGCCAGGCGGCTGGCCCCCCGGCTGGGGCGAGCCGGGCTGCTGGCCTCGGGGCTGACCGTACGCTCCGGGTGGCTGCCGGTAGCCAGGAGGGCTCTGGCCGTACTGGCCCTGCCCGTGCTGCTGCCCATACTGGCCCTGCCCGTACTGGCCCTGCCCGTGCTGCTGCTGATGGCCGTAGCCGCCTGCGCCGTAGCGGCCCTCTGGGGTGGACACATCGAAGCGCCCACGCATCGCGAGCAGCCCCAGGACCAGCCCGAGGGCCACCGCCAGGAAACCGGTGCCTGCGACCAGCGCGCCGGTCGCGGCAGCAGCACCCTCGTCGGCGCCGGTCATCCGGACCAGCCCGAAGCCGACCGCCACGGTCGCCACCACGGTGACCACCAGGCCGGCGATGCCAAGTCCTTGCGCGCCCCGCTTGGCCGTGACGACCGACGCCGCCCATGCCGCGAGGGCGATCACGACGACGGCGATCGCGACCCAGACGGTGATGTTGTGGATGTCCAGCCGATCATCCACCTCCCCGAGCGTCGCGTCGCCGGCTTCGTAGTCGCTGTAGACGGCACGCAGCAGGATGACCGCGAACACGCCGTAGGCGATGCTCACCGCCGCGGCGATCCCGAGCATCACCCGCGCCACGGCGACGACCGCCGGGGTACGTGCCGTGTTGATGCCGGGACGCAGGCGACCCTGTGGCGGGTAGGAACCCCAGCCGCTCGTACCCGGCTGACCCTGGCCGTACTGACCCTGGCCGTACTGACCCTGGCCGTACGCACCCTGCCCGTACTGCCCCTGGGCGGGCCGCTGCGCGGGACCTGGGGGGCCACCGGGCGGCTGGCCCTGCGGCGGACCCGGGTTCTGGTTCATCTACGCTCCTGGGAAGACCTGCGGCGTGCACTGCGGTCTGACCTGCTGAGCGTATCCGAGCAGGGGGCCCTGCAAGACTGGCCGGCATGAAGCTTCCTCCGCAGGACATCCCGGCCGTGCAAGCGCACCGCGTGCCCGTCCCGGTGCCGCCCGACCTGCTCGTGCTCGACGTACGCGAGGACGACGAGTGGCGGGCCGGTCACATCGACGGTGCGATGCACGTGCCGCTGTCGCAGCTTCCGCAGCGCGTCGAGGAGATCGCCAGCCCAGGCGGCCGGGTGCTGGCGGTGTGCCGGGTCGGCGCTCGGTCGGCGCAGGCCACGATGTTCTTGCGCCGCCACGGCCGTGACGTGGTCAACCTGGACGGCGGCATGCACGCCTGGTCCTCGGCCGGGCGCCCGATGGTCAGTGAGACCGGCCGCCCGCCCGAGGTGGTGTGACCCTGCCGCTGCCCGGCACGCGGTCACCGCAGGAACTTCGAGGTGCGCCGGTCCGCGAGCGGCTTGCCGCTGGTCTGGCACGTCGGGCAGTACTGCAACGAGGAGTCCGCGAAGGAGACCTCCCGCACGGTGTCGCCGCACACCGGGCACGGCTCGCCCGCCCGGCCGTGCACGCGCAGGCCGGACTTCTTCTCCTTCTTCAGCTCCGAGGCTGCGAGGCCGGTCGAGCGGGTCATCGCGCCCTGCAAGGTCGAGCCGATCGCCTCGTAAAGCGTGCGCAGGTCGTCCCCAGCGATCGAGGAGGCCGGCTTGAACGGTGACATCCGCGCCACGTGCAGGATCTCGTCGGAGTAGGCGTTGCCGATCCCCGCGATGATCGACTGGTCGCGCAGCACGCCCTTGACCTGGGAGCGACCGGCCGCCACCAGGATCGCCGCCAGCGCCTCGACCGTGAAGTCGTCGGCCAGCGGGTCCGGCCCCAGGCGGGCGATCCCGGGAACGTCGCTCGGGTCGCGCACGACGTAGACGGCCAGGCTCTTGCGGGTGCCTGCCTCGGTGAGGTCGAACCCGCTGCCGTCATCGAGCACCACGCGCAGGGCCAGCGGCGACCGACCCTGCCGCGGCAGCGTGTCGGGGACCTGTTCGTGCCAGCGCAGCCACCCCGCACGGGCGAGGTGCGTGATGAGGTGCAGACCCCCGATCTCCAAGTCGAGGAACTTCCCGTGCCGCTGCACCCCGTCGACGAAGGCGCCGACCAGGGCGTCGGGGGCGGGCTCGTACGTCTTGAGCGCGCTCAGGGCCACCGGGATCACGCGTGCGACCGCTCGCCCAGACAGTCGGACCCGCAGGTCCGACGCGAGCGACTCGACCTCGGGAAGCTCGGGCATGGCAGCAGTCTCGCGCAGTGCACCGGCATCGGCCCAGGTATCGGGTGACCGGACTCAGGACCACACGGCCGGAAGCGGTACGTCCAGCAGGGCGGCGAGTCGCTCGAGGTACACGTCCCGGTCGATCTCGCGCACGCCGAGGGTGGTGAGGTGCGGGGTCTGCCACTGCACGTCGATCAGGCGCTCGTCCGCATGTTCGTCGCGCAGGAGGTCGACCAGACCGCACAACGCCACCTTCGAGGCGTCCCGGCGGTGGTGGAACATCGACTCGCCCGCGAACAGGCCTCCGATCGCGATCCCGTACAGGCCGCCGGCCAGCTGCCCGTCGTGCGTCCATGCCTCGACCGAGTGTGCCCATCCCAGCCGGTGCAGCTCGCAGTAGCAGCTCATTATCTCCCGGTTGATCCACGCCCCCTCCCGGGCCGGGTCCGCGCAGGCGGCGATGACCTCGGCGAAGGCGGAGTCGACCCGGATCTCGAAACCCGCCCGTGCCCGGCGCAGTGACCTGCTGACCTGGAGGTCGGCGAGCTCGAGCACGCCTCGACGCACCGGTGACCACCACAGCATGGGCGTCAGGTCGCCCCCGGGCATGGGGAACGCTCCGGCGGCGTAGGCCCCGAGGATCGTGCCCGAGGCCGTGTCGGCACCGACGGCGACGCAGTCGTCCCCCTCGGGCCAGCGGCTGGGGTCGAACCGCCAGGCAGAGGCGGGGAGCTCGCGGGACACGGGAACCATCATCGCGGTTGGGGGCGGCAGCAGACAGATGCAACCGCGAGCCGGCCGTGCCCCGAGGATCGACACCCGCACGGCCGGTCCCGGACCCGTAGGCTGGCCGCAGACACTGGCACCGAGAGGACAGCATGGGCATCGCACGAACGGCAGCCAAGGGACTCGTCCCGGTGGCCCAGCGCGCCGCGCCGCACCTGACATCGGGTTTCGTGCGCGAGATCCTCGCCCGCGCGATCGACGGTGTCGGGCCGGTCAGGGGAGCCGCCCGCGCTGCTGACGCCAAGCTCGTGCTGCACGGCGGCGACGTCGAGAAGGCAGTGAAGGCGTTCACCAGCTCGCACGTGCGAATGGCCGGTGCTCAGGGTTTCGCGACCAACATCGGCGGCCTGGTCACCCTGGCCGTCAGCATTCCCGCCAACATCACCGGGCTCGCGCTGTTGCAGTGCCATCTGGTGGCCGGGATCGCGTACCTGCGCGGTTACGACCTCGGCGATCCACGGGTACGCAACGCGGTGCTCGTGTGCCTGCTCGGAGAGGACTCGGTCAGCGAACTGGTCAAGACCAAGAAGCTGCCGGCGAGGCCCATGGCGCTGGCCACGTCCCCGGTGCACGACCCTGGGCTCGACACCATGGTCGCGACCATGGTCACCTCCGAGCTGGTCGCCAAGGTCGGCGGGCGCCGGATGGCGCTGATGATCGGGCGGCGCGTCCCGCTGCTCGGCGGTGGGGTGGGCGCGGTCACCGACGCGATGTCCACGCGCCAGATCGGTACGTACGCGGCCGACGAGCTCCTGGCGCGACACGGCAACCCGGCAGGGAAGCCGGCGCCTGCCTGACGGCGACTCCGTCGGTGCGAACGGCGGCCGAGCAGAACAGGGCGCTCGGCCACGCACGGCCTCAGCGGCGCCGCACGAGCCGCCAACCCCGCAGCAGGCCCCCCGCCATCGGATTGCGCTCGCCGAAGGCCACGAACCGCTGCTTGGCCCGCATCCAGGGACCCGGTGGCGGAGACTGCGCGAGCGACGCGCTCTCCGCACGCAGGGCAACCAGCTCCTCGTGCTCTGCACGCAGCTCCTCGTGTTCCGCGCGCAGGGCGCGCAGCTCCTCGTGCCCCGCGCGCAGCCGGTCCAGCTCTGCACGCAGCCGGTCGTGCTCCGCGCGCAGCCGGTCCACGTCGGCCTGCAGATGGCCGGTGTCGAGCAGCAGTGCCTCGAGCGCCGCGTACGTCACGTCGAGCTGGTCCGCTGCTGGTGCGCTGTCCGGGTCGTACCACTCGGTCTGAGCGCGGGTCGGCGTGAGCTCGGCGAGGTCACCGACGACGTCGTAGCCGGCAGACTCGAGCGCACCGACCCAAGTCGCCGCAGTCGTGTCGGCCCAGTCCGACATGAAGTCGGGCAGCGTGATCTTGGCGCCACCGGTGCGCTGGGCGAGGGTGCGGTGCGCCAGCAGCTCACGCACGTGGAACCGGTACACGTCGCCCTCGAGCCGCTGCGGTGGCAGCAGCTCGTTGAGGTGCCGGATCACCGTTGTCTCGGCCGCACCCAGGCTGGTGTTCGCGCGGTCGCTGGCCTCGGTCAGCCACTCCCTGTCGATGCCGAACAGGGTGAGGAAGCGCTCGATGAGCAGGTCGCGCGGTGCATCGCGGCCCGGCACCGTCAGGACGTGGACACGGTCCGGGGGCAGCCCGGAACCCCAGTAGTCGAGCACTCGGGGCACGTCCTGTACCCGCCAGAACCACCGGGTGGAGGCCAGCAACGGGGACGGCGAGATCAGGTCCTGGCAGAACTCGGCGTACGTCGTGCGTCGTCGGTGCTTCACGCCTTCCTGCCACTCGGCCGGGATCTGCAGGTGCGGGTCGCGGGCGGAGACGACGACGTGCACCTCACCCTCGAGCGCGTCGAGCGCCGCGTGCGCCTGCTCGCGGCTGGCTCCGGCGAAGACCTCGTGGCTGATGATGACGGTGCCGGGATGCACGTTGGCCTGCTCGACCAAGCGGCCCCAGGCACCGACCGCCCGTTCCTCCAGGCCGCCCCACTGTTGACCGATGAGGTCCAGTGCCGCCATGAAGTGGTCGTCGTGACCGTTGGCGGGGTAGAGGATCCCGTGCTCCTCCCGCAGCGAGGCACGGTTGAGGAAGAGCAGATCCTGGATCTGCGTGGTGCCGGTCTTGGGTGCACCCACGTGCAGCCAGACCCTGCGGGCAGGCGTGTTCATCGGGGTCATCGTAGGGTAGGGCGCTCCGGCGCAGGCGGATCGCGGACCAGGGACGAGGCCTTCAGCGACGGCCGTGCCTACGCCTCGCGCTGGTCATTCGGCACCCACGACGAAGCTCTCGGCGCCCGCTGCGACCGAATCGTCCAGCTGCGCGACGGACTCCTCGACGCCACCCCAGACAGCTGACGAACGCTGGACGTCCAGTCGCCCCGCGCCGCCGACGGGTACCGCGGGCGGTACCGCTGCTCAGCCGGCCATCGCACGCACGACCCTCGACGGGCTCGGGCGGCCGAGGTGCCCGGCCAGCCAGGTGCTCGTGGCCACCAGGGACGCCAGGTCGACCCCGTGCTCGATGCCGAGACCGGTGAGCATCCAGACGAGATCCTCGGTGGCCAGGTTGCCGGTCGCGCTGTGCGCGTACGGGCACCCACCGAGCCCGCCGGCGGACGCGTCGAACGTCGTGACCCCGGTACGCAGGGCGGCGAGCACGTTGCTTAGCGCCTGCCCGTACGTGTCGTGGACGTGCAGGGCGAGCCGGTCGGCCCCGACGCCGGTCGCGCCGAAGGCAGCGACCAGGGCGGCGACGTGGCCGGGGGTCCCGGTGCCGATCGTGTCGCCGAGCGAGAGCTGGGTGGCCCCGAGGTCGAGGAGGCGTCGCCCGGCGGTCACCGCCTGCTCGACCGGCACCGCACCCTCCCACGGGTCGCCGAAGCACATCGAGAGGTACGCCCGCACGTCGACTCCGGCCGCCACGGCGCGTCCCACGACCGGCTCGAACATGGCGTACTGCTCGTCCAGGCCACGGTTGAGGTTGCGGCGGGCGAACGCGTCGGTGGCGCTGGCGAAGATCGCGACATGCCGGACGCCGGCGTCCAGGGCGCGGTCCAGTCCGCGCTCGTTGGGCACCAGCACCGGCAACGGCACCGACCCGTCGAGCAGTCCGTCGGAACGCAGGCCCGCCACCAGGTCGGCGGCGTCGGCCAACTGCGGGACCCAGCGCGGATGCACGAAGCTGGTCGCCTCGACGATCGGGAGCCCGGCGTCGACGAGCCTGCGTACGAACTCCGCCTTGACCTCGACCGGCACGCTGCGCGACTCGTTCTGCAGGCCGTCGCGGGGGCCGACCTCGTAGACGGTCACGTGCCGGGGCAGGCCGGGCTCGGACACCACCATCGGCAGGTCGGTCACGACGCAGCCACCGGGTCGACGGTGAACAGGACCTGCCCCAGGGGCACCCGGGCACCGACCGTGGCGGACACCCGGCGCAGGACGCCGTCGTGCGCCGCGGTGAGGGTGAGCTCCATCTTCATGGCCTCCAGCACGCCGAGTGCCTGACCGGCGACGACAGCCTCGCCCTGCGCCACATGGACGGCGAGCACCGTGCCGGGCATCGGCGACACCACGTCGGCGTCACCGGCCCGCTCGGCGTGGTCGACGCCGACCGTGTCGCGTTCCAGCGTCCAGGTCTGCCCCTGCCACACGACCGACACCGTCGCCGAGTCGAGGTGCACGGCCAGGTCGTGCGTGACCCCGTCGACCGACAGACGTACCCGCCCCGCGGTTCGGTCCACCCGGACGACGCGCACGGTGCCGCCGGACAGCTCCACGTCCCCGGTGGCGGTGTGCACCCGGGCGGTGAGGGCCTCGCCGCGGTGCCAGAGGCGCACCAGGGTGGAGGCCGCCGGCCCGGCCACCCGCCAGCCGTCGGCGGCACCGAACGGGTGTGTCGGTTCGGTGCCGGCCACCCGCAGCAGCGCCCAGGCGCAGATCGCGAGCACCTCGGGCGGCAGCTCCGGCAGCGCGGTCACGTCGACCGCGGCCGGGTCGCTGTCCAGCCAGGCCGTGTGCACCTCGCCGGCCGCGAACGCCGGCGAGTCGGCCATCCGGCGCAGGAAGCCGAGGTTGGTGGTCAGCCCGATGACACCGGTGGCGTCGAGCGCGTCGACCAGGCGCCGCCGCGCGGCCTCCCGGGTCGGGCCGAGGGCGATGATCTTGCCGAGCATCGGGTCGTACGCGGTGCCGACCTCCTGGCCGGGCTCGAGGGCGGCGTCGATCCGTACGCCGGCAGGCCACTGCACGACGTCGGCCCGCCCCGCGGCAGGCAGGAAGCCGGCCGGCACGTCCTCGGCGTACACCCGCGCCTCGATGGCGTGCCCCTCGCAGACCACCTGCTCCTGGGTCAGCCCGAGCGGCTCGCCGGCCGCGACCCGCAGCTGCAGGGCGACCAGGTCGAGCCCGGTGACCTCCTCGGTCACCGGGTGCTCGACCTGCAGCCGGGTGTTCATCTCCAGGAAGTACGCCTGGTCCCCTGCCACCAGGAACTCCACCGTGCCGGCGTTCACGTAGCCCACCTCGCGTGCCAGCGCCACCGCCGAGTCGTGCAGGAGCCGGCGCACCGCGGCGCTGATCATCGACGCGGGGGCCTCCTCCAGCACCTTCTGGTGGCGACGCTGCACCGAGCAGTCCCGCTCGAACAGGTGCAGCACGGTGCCGTGGTGGTCGGCGATGATCTGGACCTCCACGTGGCGGCCCTGCTCGACGTACTGCTCGATCAGCAGGGTGCCGTCGCCGAACGCGCTGGTCGCCTCACGCCCGGCAGCTTCGATCGCGGCGTCGAGGTCGGCAGGGTCACGCACGATCCGCATGCCCTTGCCGCCGCCGCCGGCCGCCGCCTTGACCAGGACCGGGTACGCCTGTGGGTGCGGTTGCGACGGTTCCGCGTTGTCGAGGGGGACCCCTGTGCCAATAGGTCCGCCACGCGGGACCCCTGCGGCCAACCGGGGCACCACCGCGACGCCGGCGCGCTCCGCGATCTCGCGCGCCCGGTCCTTGCGTCCCATCGCCTCCATGACGGCCGCCGAGGGCCCGACGAACACCAGTCCGGCGTCGGTCACGGCCTGCGCGAAGGCGGAGCGCTCGGACAGGAACCCGTAGCCGGGGTGCACCGCATCGGCGCCGGAGAGCTCGCAGGCGCGCAGGATCGCCTCGATCGACAGGTACGACTCCGCCGCCGGGGTCGGCCCGAGCCGCACCGCGACGTCCGCCTCACGCACGTGCGCCGCGGTCGTGTCGGCGTCGGAGTGGACCGCGACCGTACGCAGGCCGAGGGACCGGGCGCCCCTGATGACACGTCGGGCGATCTCCCCCCGGTTGGCGACCAGCAGCGTGCTGAAGGCCCTCACCGCCACCCACGTCCTCGCCGAGATCCGAGTTGCAGGTCACTCGGGACGGCGTGCGTGACCAGGAACTCGGATCTCGGCGCTAGAGGGGATGCCATTGCGCTCACATCCGGAAGATGCCGTAGGAGGGGTCCGGCAGGGGTGCGTTCGCGGCCGCCGCGAGCCCCAGGCCGAGCACGCGCCGGGTGTCGAGGGGGTCGATGACACCGTCGTCCCACAGCCGGGCCGTCGAGTAGTACGGCGAACCTTGCGCCTCGTACTGCTCCCGGATCGGCGCCTTGAACGACTCCTCCTGCTGCGCCGACCACTGCTCGCCACGCCCCTGCATCCCGTCGCGCCGGACGGTGGCGAGGACGGAGGCCGCCTGCTCCCCGCCCATCACCGAGATCCGCGCGTTGGGCCACATCCACAGGAAGCGAGGGTCGTACGCCCGGCCGCACATGCCGTAGTTGCCGGCCCCGAAGGACCCGCCGACGACCACGGTGAACCTGGGCACCACCGAGCACGCCACCGCGGTGACGAGCTTCGCACCGTCGCGGGCGATACCGCGGTTCTCGTACTCGCGACCGACCATGAAGCCGGAGATGTTCTGCAGGAAGACCAGCGGGATGCCCCGTTGGTTGGCCAGCTCGATGAAGTGCGCGCCCTTGAGCGCCGACTCGCCGAACAGGATGCCGTTGTTGGCGAGCACCGCCACCGGGTAGCCCCAGATGCGGGCGAAGCCGCACACCAGCGTCTGCCCGTACAGCGCCTTGAACTCCTTGAGCTCCGAGCCGTCGACGACCCGGCGGATCAGCTCGCGCACGTCGTAGGGCTGCCGCGGATCGGTCGGGACGACGTCGTAGAGCGTCTCGGGGTCCTCGGCAGGCTCGCGCGGCTCGACAGCGCGCAGCGATGGGGTCCGGTGCCGCTCGAGCGTCGACACGATCGAGCGCACGATGCCCAGGGCGTCGGCGTCGTCGGTGGCCAGGTGGTCGACGACCCCCGACGTGCGAGCGTGGACGTCCCCGCCGCCCAGCTGCTCGGGTGTCACGACCTCTCCGGTCGCGGCCTTCACCAACGGGGGACCGCCGAGGAAGATCGTGCCCTGGTCCTTGACGATGACCGTCTCGTCGGACATGGCCGGCACGTACGCCCCACCCGCGGTGCACGAGCCCATCACCGCGGCGATCTGCGGGATCCCCCGCGCGGACAGGGTGGCCTGGTTGAAGAAGATCCGGCCGAAGTGCTCCCGGTCGGGGAACACGTCGTCCTGCATCGGCAGGTACGCGCCGCCGGAGTCGACCAGGTACACGCAGGGCAGGTGGTTGTCCGAGGCCACCGCCTGCGCCCGCAGGTGCTTCTTCACCGTGACCGGGTAGTACGTGCCGCCCTTGACGGTCGCGTCGTTGGCGACGATCACGCACTCGCGCCCTCTCACCCGCCCTACGCCGGTGACGACACCGGCACTGGGTACGGCGTCGTCGTACATGCCGGTCGCAGCCAGCGGCGACAGCTCGAGGAACGGCGACCCGGGGTCGAGCAGCGCATCCACCCGGTCGCGCACGAGCAGCTTGCCGCGTCCGACGTGCTTGTCCCGCGCGGCCGGCGAGCCACCGAGCCGTGCCTGGGCCGTGCGTTCGCGCAGGTCCTCGACCAGCCCGCGCATGTCCACCCTCACCGTCACCGTCCCTCCGTGCGGATCCTCCCGGACATGTTAACGGTGGTTAACGTCGCGTACTAGCATCGGGCCGTGGGCACGACCCGACGCGCGCAGATCCTCGACACCGCCGCCACGCTCTTCGCCGAGCGGGGGTTCCACGGCGTGTCTGTGCACGACATCGGGGCGGCCTGCGGGATCACCGGGCCCGCCCTCTACCGCCACTTCGCCGGCAAGGACGCCATGTTGGCCGACGTGCTGGTGGAGATCAGCGAGCAGCTGCTGGCCGAGGGCCGGCGGCGGGCGGCGGCCGCCGAGGACCCCGCGAAGACCCTCCTGGCGCTGGTCAGGTGGCACATCGAGTTCGCACTCGAGCATCCCGCGCTCATCGTGGTCCAGGAACGCGAGTGGACCAATCTTCAGCCGCGGGCCCGAGACGCGGTCCGCTCACTCCAGCTGGCCTACATCGACGAGTGGGTCGCAGCGGTGCGGGCTCTGCGTCCCGGCCTGGACCAGGCGTCGGCACGAGCAGTCGCTCAGGCGGTGTTCGGCCTGCTCAACTCCACGCCGCACAGCGCACGGATCGACCGCGACCAGATGGGCCGGCTGCTGGAGCAGATGGCGATCGGTGCCCTTTGGCACGACGCCTCCGACGTGACCCAGGCCTCCGACGGGACCCAGGCCGCCGGGACGACCTGGCCTGCCGGTGATCTCCCGGTGCGAACTGGTTGACTCGGTGCATGGACCGCGTCGAGGACCTGCCCGTCGGGGTGCAGGGCATCCGGCTGGGTCAGCTGCTCAAGCTGGTCGGCGTCGCGGACACCGGTGGTGCGGCCAAGCAACTGCTCTGCGAGGGATTGGTGAGCGTCAACGGCCACCCCGAGGTCCGCCGCGGTGCGCATCTGTCAGCCGGCGACGTCGTCTCGTGCGGCGACCAGCGGTGGCGGGTGCGTTGAGGTGCCTCAGAGCGGCGGCCGCCGACGCGTGTCCTCGTCGCCGGGCCGCGGCGGCTGATTCGGGGCAGGCGGCTGCTGGCCCGCAGTTGGGTCCGCGGGGGGTGGTGCAGCCGGGTCTGCGGTCGGGGTTGTCGACGCGGCGCCCGGCGTGCCAGCGGCGGTGCTCCGCGGGGTGCCGTGCGTCCCCGTCCCGGTGGATCCGGCGGTTTGCCAGGGGAGCGACTCGCCGGACTCCTTGAGGCCGAGCACCGCGAAAACCGTCAGCGCGACAGCGGCGATCATCAGTAGCCACCCCGACCAGCCGGGGCTGATGCTGAACGAGACGCCCATGCTCTCCTGGCTCTCGAACAGTGTCAGCGTCCTGATCACCAGGATGACGGTCCCCGCCGCGGCCAGGCCGGCTGCGACCACACCGATCCCGACCGGCAGCGTCGATGGCAACGACTGGGGTGCGAACACCTTGACGGCGACCACGGCGGTCGCCAGCAGCAGGAGCAGCATGGCGAGCGCGTTGACCCCCTGCCACGCGTTGACCCCGGTGTCCATGGCGGCCGCGCCGAGGATGTCGGCGGCGCCGCCGTCCACGCCGCTGGTGACCCAGGCGGGCATGAGGGACAGGACGAAGACGAGCCCGCCCGCGATCAGCGCTCCGAGATCGTTCTTGTTGATGCTGCTGACGTCCAGCGCCATGATGTCGGCCTCCTCGACCGTGCGACCAGCGGCGCCCGGACGGCGCCTGCTGTGTCGTCGAGGCCTATCGTCGTGGCAACGCCCCTGTCCAGACAAGCACTACCTCCCGGACACGCCGGGTCGCGTAGTCAGAACCGCCCGTACCGGACAGATCGAGCTGGACCGGCGGGCCTCCGGCATGATGGGAGACTCGTGTCCGGCGGTGCGGAGAGGAACTCGGTCCATGCCCAGCAAGCCCCCGGTGATCTTTCTGCACATCGGTGCGATGAAGACCGGCACCAGCTACCTGCAGCAGCTGCTGGGGGACAACAAGGCGGTGCTGGCCGAGCAGGGGGTGCTCTTTCCCGGGCCCGACGGGTGGAGTGACCAGGTGGTCGCCGTCCGCGACATCCTGGACCTGCGGGTGGACGCCGAGATCCGGGGCCGCGCACAGGGTGCCTGGGATCGGCTCCGGGACGAGATGTTCGCCTGGGAGGGCAGGGCGAGCGTGGTCTCCATGGAGTTCCTCAGCTTCGCCAACGCCAAGCGGGCCCGGCGCGTCCTGAACTCGCTCAAGGGCGCTGACGTGCACGTGATCCTGACCGTGCGCGACTCGTCGCGGGTGATTCCCGCGCAGTGGCAGGAGGGCTGCCAGAACCGTGGCACCACCTCATGGTCGGCCTATACCAGTTCGGTCCTGGCCGGACCCGACCACGCCGACGAGGACTGGCGTACCTTCCGGCGGGCACTGGGCGTGCCGCGGATGCTGGACAACTGGGGGACCCTGCTGCCCGCGGACCGGTTGCACGTGGTGCTCGTACCGGCCAGCCGGGAGGACCCTTCCCTGCTGTGGCGCCGATACGCGAGCGTCATCGGTGTCGATCCCGACAGCTGCACCCCGCCGACGGGCCAACGCAACGCCTCGCTGGGCTACGCCTCGGCGGACCTCGTGCGCCGGGTCAATGCCCATCTCGGCGACGTCGGCCAGTTCGCCTACACCAAGACCATGAAGGCCTACCTGTCCAAGCAGGTGCTGGCCGCCCGCACCGGCGAGCCGAAGGTCAGCACGAACAGCGAGCTCGCGGCGTTCGCCCTGGACTGGAACCGCTCGATGAGCGACGCCATCGCGAAGTCCGGCGCGCACGTCATCGGTGAGCCCGACGACCTCGACGTCGCCCAGATCGACAGCGTGGACATCGAGCCGCCCTCGCAGGAGGCGCTGCTCGACGCTGCGGTCGACGCTGTCACCGGCTTGCAGAAGTTGATCGGCACCCGGACCCAACGCCTCGTAGCGGCCCACGAGGCCCGCGGGGACACCGGCAGCGAGCCGTCGCAGGGAACCGTTCCCGTCGTCGATCCGCACTCGTGGACCTCGCAGGAGGATCCCGTGGACTGCGCAGCGCAGGACGTCGCCCGGCTCGCGATGCACGCCATCACCCTGCGCACCGCCCTGCGCGCCGCTGACGGCAAGCCGGTGGGCGATCAGAGCTTCGAGGAGTCGCAGCCGACGGGACAACGACCGGGGACGTCGGGGGTCGTGGGACGGGTGATGCGGCGCGTGCGCCCGCGCTGATGGCCGATCATCACGTGCGTACGTACGGGCGGGCCGCCCCGATGGCGAGGCAGCCACCGCCGACGCGAAGCTCACAGCCGGACGACGGCCAGCCAGCCCAGCGGCCCGGGCTGGTCAGCGGCGCGGCCCGCAGGCGGTTGCTCGGCGACTGCTGGGAGGCCCGGGTCGACGTGCCCGGCGACCTCTCGGTGGTCGGTTACGACAACACACCGCTCGCCGAGGCGTTGCGCCCGAGGCTCTCCAGCGTCGACCAGCCGCGCCAGACCATGGGCAGCCTCGCGGTCCACTTGCTCGCCGAACGCCTCGGCGGTCGTACGCACGACCGGCACGACGTACTGACGCCCCATCTGGTCGTGCGCGATTCGACGGCGCCGGTGTAGGCGTCCATGCGCAATGCCGTCGCCTGCGGCGGGCGCCGCGCGACGGGCTGGCGTACGGTCGTCGGGCGGATCGCCGAGTCACGACCGTTGGAGGACATGTGATCACCGCGCCCGACGTCGTGCTTGCCGAGGAGGCCGACTTCGACCCCGACGAGGTGTACCTGCTCTACGACTCGGTCGGCTGGTACGGCTACACGCGCGACCTGTACGTGCTCTGCCGCAGCCTGGAAGGCTCCCACCTCGTCGTGACCGCGCGCGGCCCGGACGAGCAGTTGCTCGGCCTGGCACGCACGATCTCCGACGGGTCGACGATCTGCTACGTGCAGGACCTGCTCGTCCATCCCGACCACCAGCGGCAGGGCATCGGACGGGTGCTGACCCAGCACCTCATCGCGCGGTACGCGCACTGCCGATCCTTCCTGCTGTCCACCGACCACGAGTCAACGCCCGACGGGGCGGCGTCACACGCGTTTTACCGCAGCCTGGGCCTGGTGCCGCACCACGAGCAGGGCATGGCCGCGCTGGGGCTTCCGGTGCGCCGCCACTGAATGCGGCATCCCGGTGGGTGAGCCTCGTCGGAACATCTGGGCGGCTGATGGCGCTACACCTCGACATGACCCAGATTCCGTCGAACATCGTCTACACAGCCCGCGCCTCGACCAAGGGCGGCCGCGACGGCCGCGCCGGCTCCGAGGACGGCGTCCTCGACCTCACGCTGACCGCCCCAAAGGAGACCGGCGGTGAGGGTTCCGGCACGAACCCCGAGCAGCTGTTCGCCGTCGGGTACGCCGCCTGCTTCCAGGGTGCCCTGGCCCTGGTCGCCAAGAAGCAGGGCATCGACACCTCCGACTCGGTGGTCGAGTCCGCCGTCGGGTTCGGACCCGAAGGCCGGTCCTTCGCGATCACCGTCGACCTCGTCGCCACGATCCCCGACGTCGATGCCGGGACCGCGCAGCAGCTGGTCGAGTCCGCCCACGAGATCTGCCCGTACTCCAAGGCCACCCGGGGCAACGTGCCGGTGACCGTCACCGGTCGGCCGGCCTGAGTCACCCTCCGACCGACACCGACCGCCGCATCCGTACGCCGGGTGCGGCGGTCGTCTTGCGAGTGCCGACTCAGTCGTCCAGCAGCCCGCGACGGCGTGCGATGGCCGCGGCCTCCGTGCGGCCGCCGGCGTCGAGCTTTGCCAGGATGTTCGACACGTGCACGCTGACCGTCTTGGCACTGATGTAGAGCCGGCCGCCGATCTCACGGTTGCTGCGTCCCTGGGCCACCAACTGGAGGATCTCGTGCTCGCGCGACGTCAGCGCCTCGCCGATGCGGGAGGCCGGCTGGCGGTGTGCCTGCCCGGTGGGCCCGAGCGCGCGGAGCTCGGCTGCCAGCGGACGAGCGTCCAGACGTCTCGCGGTCGCACGCGCCGCCTCCGCGTGCGGTCGCGCCTCGCTGACCCTCCCCGCGGAAGACAGGGCCGCTGCCAGCCGTGCCTGGGACCGCGCGAGCTCGAAGACATGCGGATAACGACCGAATGCGTCCACGCACACCTGCCACTGGGCGATCAGCTCCTCCTGCGTCGGCGGCTGGACTCCGGTCAGCCACCGCAGACGCAGGTGTTCGGCGCGTACCCGGGCGATCCACGCCTCGCTCTCCGGCCCCCGTCGCGCAGCGCGGCGCCCGGGCCGCGTGGCGGCGCGCCCGGCCGCAGCTACGAGATCCTCGCCGCGATGGGCGAGGACGGCCCGTTCGGCGCCGCTCGCGCGCGGCACGGCGGCGGCCAGCTGCCCGAGCATCAGGCCACTGAGCCGGATGACCGCCTGGAAGTCGGCCAACTGCCACAGTGCGCCGACCGTGGCCACCACCTCCTCGTACGAGGCCAACGCGGCGGCGACATCGCCCCTGTCGCCGTGCAGGTCGATCGCCGCGCCGCCGCTGAGGATCGCGATCAGCCCGTCGCGGTCCCACCACGGCCTGACGTGCGGCAGCACCGCCGCAGCCCGCTCGTCGCCTCGGCCCGCTGCCGTCGCCATGCCCACCGCGGAGAGGGCCGCTTCGGCCATGGCCGGCGGAGCCTGTCCGCTCACGTCGACGATGCGGTCGACGTCGGCCCAGTCGCCGCTCTGGTACGCCACGATGCCGGCCATGATGCGCGCGTCGAGACCGTACGGAGCCCACGGTCGACCGATCGCGTGTGCACGTTCGCTGCCCTGGCGGAAGACGTCGAGCGCGGCTCGCAGCTCGCCCTCCTCCAGATGGGTCCCTCCAAGGTGGTGCATCGCCCTGAGCTCGGCGGCGCCGTCCCCGACCGCCCGGGCCTCGACGACGATGCGGTGCAGCGCTCTGCGGGATGCATCGGGGTCGCCGGTGCGCTCCTCGAGCCGCGCAAGCGTCATGGCCACGTCGGCCTCGAGGCCGGCGAGCTGCAGGTGGCGGGCGAGGACGAGGGCCCGTGCTCCCCAGCGGGCCGCGTCGTCGTCGCGGTGGCGGTCGGCGTTGGCGTGGGCGTGGACCGCGAGCACGCGGGCCCGCAACGGGCTGGGCGGCTCGTCGGGGACGAGCTGCACCGCTTCGGTCGAGACCGCGAGGGGGTCGATGCTGCTGTCGCTGCGCAACGCGGCTTCGGCCAACGCGACGAGCAGCTGTACCCGTCCTGGCGCAGCAGCCGGCGTCCGGCTTAGTCGCTCCTCGACGATGGCGATCGCACGGTGCGGATGGCCCGCGGCCGCCGACGCTTCGCTGGCCTTCACGGTGAGGTCGACGACATCGACCGGCTGCGGGCCGGACGCGGAGTCGAGGTTGGCAAGCAGCTCGAGGGCAACCTCGTAGTGGCGGGCAGCTTCCACCGGGCCGGCGACCGCCATGGCTTCGTCGCCGGCGCGAATGCTCATGCGGATGGCGGTCGGTGTGTCGTGCGCCGCGCGCGCGTGACGGGCGACCACGCCGGCGGAGCCGGCCAGCTCCCCGTCGCGCAAGGCGTCGACGTAGGCGGAGTGCAGGCGGACCCGTTCGCCGGGGAGCAGGTCGTCGTAGACGGCCTCGGCGAGCAGTGCGTGCCGGAAGGCGTAGTCGTCGGCCCCCACCGGCACCAGCACGTTGCGCTCGACAGCTGCTCGCAGAGCCTGCTCGAGCATCGCCGCGTCGAGCCCGACGACCCGCGCGAGCAGCTCATGGGCCACCCGACGGCCGGCGACCGAGGCGACCCGCACCACGAGCCGCGCGGACTCCTCGAGCTGGTCCAGGCGCAGCAGCAACAGGTCGGCGAGGTCATCGGGTACCGCCCCGCAGCCGAGGCCGGCCGCGGCGACGAGCTCCTCGGCGAAGAACGCGTTGCCTTCCGCGCGCTCGACGAGCAGGTGCAGGTCGCTCTCTCGCAGGCTGCCGGGGTGCAGGGAACGCACGAGGTGGCGGACGTCGGAGTCCGGCAGCGGTGCGAGCACGATGCGTCGGACGCCGGACGCGCGCGTCCACTCCGCCGCGGTCGCGCGCAGCGGGTGACGCCGGTGCAGGTCGTCGCTGCGGTAGGAGACCACCAGGGACACCCGGGCGCCGAACCGGCGGGCGAACAGGAAGCTGAGCAGCTCGCGCGTCGACTGGTCCGCCCAGTGCACGTCCTCGACGACGAGCAGCAGCGGGGCGTCCCGGCCGACGTGGTCGAGGGCCGCGTGCACCGCCTCGAACAGCTCGGTGCGGTCCACGCGCCGGCCGTCGGCGCTGTGGACGTCGGGCAGCCGTCTCCCGGGCATCAGTCGCGTCACCGGGATGTGGGCCCGCGCGAGCTCCTCGGCCAGCTCGGGCGACTCGGCGTCGAGACGCGCGAAGACCTCACCGAAGGGCAGGAACGGCAGCGGCGTGTCGCCGAAGTCGAGACAGTGGCCGACGAGCACCCGCCAGCCCGACTCCTTCGCATGTTCGCGCAACTCGTGCAGCAGCCGTGTCTTGCCCACCCCGGCTTCCCCGGACAGCAGCACGGCACCCGGCGCCGGGGGGTCGATCGCGTCGGCGATCAGCGAGGCGAGCTCGTCGCCCCGACCGATCAGCGGACCGGTGGTCGGCAGCTCGGTGGGCACGGCCACCATCATCGCGGGTGGCACCGACATGCGCGCCCCCCTCCGTGGCGGTAGCCATAGTGCGAGACACGCCAGCGTGTTTGCGCCGTTTGCCTACCGCCAGCGGGGCGTGCGCGCAAGCGCGGGGAACGGGCGGTGCACGCGATGGCGTGCCGCCTGGCCCGTCGACGACGTACGCCGGCGGAGCCAGGGGCGACGTGGGGCGTTCGAGCTCGCCAGGCCGGCAGCCATGCGCTCCCGCCGGTAGGCGATCTCGGCCGACAGGAACGGTTCGGTGGTGGTCAACATGGTGATCTCCTCGGTGGGTTCGACACCACCGAGCCTCGCTGTCTGAGGTGGCCCGCCACATCGGAAGATCTCCTTATCCGCCGGTGCGCAGGGGCCTCAGGAGGGGGCGGGGGCCTCAGTCCCACCGCCTGGACCGCCCCCGGCGTGCCGCAGCGGATCAGGCGGGTGGGAGCACCACCGACCAGCTGATCGCCTTGCCGGAGATCGCGCCCGACGTTGCCGCCAGTCCTGACCAGGTGCCCGCCGGGACCGGCCCGGAGTCCCCCGTGGCTGCCGTCAGACGACCCGAGCCGGTGCCTGCGTTGGCGTCACGACGCGCCACCGACGCCGGGAGGGTCCACCCGCCATGACCGCTGGTCTTGTCCACCCAGTGGCTGACCACCCACGATCCCGCAACCGCAACCGGCACCGCCGGAGAACGGTGGGTCGCCGAGGTCGCGGGCTCCCCCGCGGAAGCAACGGTCCCGACCGGTCCCGCGCCGGCGTAGGCCAGCAGGGTCATGCTGGTCTTGGACCGGGCGTCCAGCGATGCCGAGACGCGCGAGCCCGCCGTACCGGACGCGGCCGTACGCGTGAACGCCCAGGACTTCAGGTCCGTCCCGTCGAGCCGGACCCCCAGAAGGGTCCACTCCGCCGGCGTGGTCATGGTGGCGTTGCGGTTCGTCGTCGCGACCAGCACCAGCGTGTCACCCGCCTGCACGGACGCGGGCACGGTGACCGACGGCGTGATGGTGTTGAGGTTGGTCGACGCCGCCGTCCGGAAGGTCACCACACCGGACGGGTCCGTGCCGACGGTCACCTGACGGGCAAGCGTGTCGGTCAGTCCGCCGGCATCGGTGACCGTCAGCCGCACGCTGTAGGTCCCAGCGGTAGCGAAGGTGTGCTCGACGACTGCCCCGGTGGCCGTCCCAGCGTCACCGAAGTCCCAGGCATGCGACACCAGCGCCCCCTCGGGGTCGGACGAGCCCGAACCGTCGAACGTGCAGACCAGCTCCGCGCACGAGGAGGTGAACGACGCCGTCGGGGCAACGTCCTGCGACCCGTCGGCCACCAGCACGACCGAGTGCTCCGCTCCACCGCCGCCGACCTTGGAGGCGCCGGCGACTCCCGGCACGACGACCGCCCGGCTGCGGCTGGTGGACGTGCCGTCGCCGAGCTGACCGGCGGCGTTGTGACCCCAGGTCCTCACCGTCCCGTCGGCGAGGACCACGATGCCGTGGTCGCGCCCCGACCCCACCGAGACCGCGTCGGTCACGCCGAGCACCTGGACCGGCCTCGTGCGGTCGGTGGCGGTACCGTCCCCGAGCTCGGCGCGGTAGTTTCGCCCCCAGGACTGCACGGTGCCGTCAGCGCGCAAGGCGTATGAGTGGTGCGCGCCACCGGCGACGCCGACAGCTCCGGTGTCGACCTGGACCGGGGAGAGCCGGTCGGTCAGCGTCCCATCGCCCAGCTGGCCGTAGGCGTTCCAGCCCCAGGCCCAGACCGACCCGTCGGCCCGCACGGCGAGGCCGTGGTCCCGCCCCCCGGACACGCTCACGACGCCGGTCAACGACCCGACCCGCACCGGCGTGGTCCGGTCGGTGGTGGTGCCGTCGCCGAGCTGGCCCTCTGCGTTGCGGCCCCAGGCCCACACGGTGCCGTTCTCCCGGACCGCGTAGCTCATGTCCCGGCCGGCCGCGATCGCCACCGCGTCGTCGATGTCCGACACGAGCACCGGTGAGGTCCTCGACGTCCGCGACCCGTCACCGAGCTGCCCGGAGGCGTTGAGGCCCCACACCCAGATCCGACCGTCCGCCGCGAGGGCCATCGAATGGTAGTGGCCGGTGGCGACCGCGGCGATCCCGCCGAGACCTGGCACCACGGTCGGCGTCGTGCGGTCCGATCCGCCACCGAGGCCGAGCTGACCCTTGACGTTGCTCCCCCAGGTACGCACCGTCTGGTCCGACGTCAGGACGATGACATGCTCGCGCCCGGCGTGCAGGTCGGTCACGTCGGACAGCGACGGCACCGGAGCCGGGGTCAGCCGCGCGGTCGTCGTCCCGTCTCCGAGCTGTCCGAAGGCGTTGCCGCCCCAGGTGTACGGAGTCCCGGGGTCGGTCATCGCGTGCGCTGCAGGACCGGCGGTCAACCCCGCGACGAGAAGGCCGACGGCGCTCAGCAAGGAACCCAGGCCACGACGGTTCGCAGTCATGCGTACCCCCTCCGGTGGTTGCCGCACGAGACGTGGCGAGCGTACTCGCGGGCACCTGTGTCGGATCGGTGTTTCACGGGGATCGCCGCTGCTGGTGACAGCCGACAGTTGGTGACACCCGGACGGTGCGGCTCCTAAGGTGGAGTTGTCCGCGGGGCGGACGACCGACGAGTGAATGGATGGCCCACGTGACCGGTGTCGTCAGCGAGCGCGACAGTGCCACAACCACCGACCTCGATCCCCGCCTCGAGCAGTTCCGGGGGGAGCTGACCGGTTACTGCTACCGGATGCTCGGATCGGCATTCGACGCCGAGGATGCCGTGCAGGACACGATGGTGCGTGCATGGCGTGGCCTGGACCGCTTCGAAGGGCGCAGCGCCGTGCGTTCCTGGCTCTACCGCATTGCCATCAACGTGTGCCTCGACATGCTCGAGAGCCGCAAGCGCCGTGCCCGCCCCATCGACCTGTCGGCCACCGGCTGGCAGCCGGTGGAGGCGTCTCTCGCGGCCCGCCAGCCGGAGGCGACCTGGCTGGAGCCCATGCTGGACTCCCGCGCCGAGCCGTCGAGTGCGGACCCGGCCGAGCTGGCCGTGGCCAGGGAATCGATCCGGTTGGCGTTCGTGGCCGCCCTGCAGCACCTGCCGGCCCGCCAGCGCGCGGTGCTGATCCTTCGCGACGTGCTGCGCTGGAAGGCTGATGAGGTCGCAGGGCTGCTCGAAACCTCGGTCGCCTCGGTCAACAGCGCGCTGCAGCGGGCACGCGCCACCCTCGCAACCCGCCAGACCACCACTGCGCACCCGGCGGACCCCCTCGACCGGGACCACCGCGACCTGCTCGAGCGCTATGTCGCCGCGTTCGAGAGCTACGACATCGACTCGTTCGTGGCGTTGCTGCACGAGGACGCCACGCAGAACATGCCGCCGTACGAGATGTGGCTGCAGGGATCGGCCGACATCATCGCCTGGATGCTCGGACCGGGAGCCGGATGCCGGGGATCGCGTCTGGTTCCGCTCACGGCCAACGGTGCTCCGGGCTTCGCGCACTACCGCGTGAGCGCCGCGGGCGGCCACCAGCCGTTCGCCCTGCAGGTGCTGGACGTGTCCGACGGCCGGGTGGCCGGAATCACGAGCTTCCTCGACACCGGCCTCTTCCCGTTGTTCGGCCTCCCCACGCGCCTGGAGACCTGACACGACGAACTCCTCCCGGCCTCAGCGATGAGTTCCGGATCACCTCGCCGTCGTAGGTAGTTGACAGCGAGAGGAACGGGAGGGCGCTGATGGCTACGCAGACCGCACGTCCGCGTCGAGAGGCCGATCCGAGGTGGGGTCGCAGCCGTCAAAGCCACCCGGACCCGCGTCAGCCTGCACACCGCCGGTGACGGCCGGCCACTGCTGCGCCTAGAGCACGGCTATCCCCACCCCGTACGCCGGGTGTGGCAGGCGCTGATGGACAGTGCCGAGCACTCCCGGCGGTTCGGGGTGCGCATCGAGATCGAGCCGGTCGTCGCAGGGGCCATCCGGTTCTGGTTCGGCCAGCAGCCGGAGGTGGCCGGGTGCTCGAGGTGCAACCGCCGCGGCTGCTCGTACACACCGGACGCGGGGACGTCTTCCGGTGGGAGCTGACGCCGGAACGACACGGCTGCACGCTCGGGCTGCGCGACACCGTCGACGAGCCCGCCCACCTGCCGTGGAGCGCCGCCGGGTTCCACGGCGCGTTCGACCTGCTCGCGATGCACCTCGACGGAGGCGACCCGATCGAGGTCCGTCAGGGCGAG
Organism: Actinomycetota bacterium; assembly: GCA_030859165.1. Taxonomy (GTDB): domain Bacteria; phylum Actinomycetota; class Actinomycetes; order Propionibacteriales; family Nocardioidaceae; genus JACCXZ01. The sequence goes on along the minus strand of JALZKQ010000073.1, from coordinate 14,740 downwards.
GACACATGGTTCACTCCTTCGGTGGTCGATGACTGCCCGAAATGCGGCTTCTGCGCGACCCACTCGGGAGCCAAGGGGCGCATCGGCCGGGTGATCGGCTCGTCGCCCAACCGAACAGTGAGATGTCGGGGACCTGTGAAGGTCGTCATGCTGTTCTCACGCTGCTCTCATGCGACGTTTGCACAGTGGGGCTTGCACACCAACCAGCGCCCCACCGGAGGCACCGAATGTCAGCGCCCATGCTCGATGTCGTCACCATCCCGCTGTCCGCCGACCGCCTACGGCGGGCGAAGGCGGCGTACACCACTCGACACGTCGACCTCGCTCCCGCAGCGGCCGTCGCCACCGGGGGGACACCCGAGGTCGGTGACCTGGTGCTGGCCGGCGTCCAGGAGGTGGGGCAGCACCTTCGCATCGAAGGCCGAGACGGCCGACGGGCGCACATGTTCCCTGGCGACGAGGTGGTGGTCGCCTACGGGAACCGCTACGCACCCGACCAGTTCGAGGCGGTCGTCCCCGATGATCTCGGGCCGTGCCACCTGGTGGCCGCCGGAGGTATCGCCGCCCGCGTGCTGTCGGCGCACGGCAGGATGTCCGAGGCGACCTCCCTGCTGCCGGTCGGCCTGCTCGTGGACTCCGACGGGCGACGCCTCAACCTGCGCTCAGGCGCCGTGCCGACCCCCGAGACCGTGTGGCGCGCGGACCGCCCGGTCACAGTCGCGGTACTGGGCGCCTCCATGAACGCGGGCAAGACCACGTCTGCCGCGAGCCTCGTGCGGGGGCTGCGTGCAGCGGGGGTGCGGGTGGGTGCGGCCAAGGTCACCGGCACCGGGGCCGGCGGCGATGTGTGGGTGCTGCAGGACTCGGGGGCGTACCCGGTGTACGACTTCACCTGCGCGGGCGTGCCGAGCACGTACCGGGTGGGTGCGCAGGAGGTACGACGGATCTTCACCGACCTGACCGACCGTTTGGCCGGCGACGGGTGCGAGGCGGTCGTCATCGAGGTCGCCGACGGTGTCTACCAGGAGGAGACCTCCGAGCTGGTCCAGGACGATGTCTTCCGGGACCGGGTCGACGCCCTGCTGTTCGCCGCGTCGGACGCCCTCGGCGCCTGCGCGGGCAACGACTGGTTGCGCATTCGCGGGATGGCTGCCCTGGCGCTGTCCGGCGTGCTGTCGGCGTCCCCGCTGGCCACCCGGGAGGCCGAGGCGGCCACCGGTTGCCAGGTGTGGGGCCTGGAGCGGCTGATCGACGCCGACGCGACCCGCGCGTTGTACGAGGACCTGCTCGCCGGCCGGCGCGTGCGCGGCGCCGACCAGGCCCCCGACCCCGACCCGGTCGTCGAGCTCGAGCTGGCCCGGCCGCGCCTGAGCTCGGCGGTCTGAGTGCTGCCCCGTCCCCTGTCCCGTTCCCGCCTGGGACTGTTCGCCACACTCGTGGCGATCGGGGTGGGGCAGGCCGTCGCCGCCATCGCCATCGGCCTGCTGGTGCAGCGAGGCTTCGACACGCTCGTCAGCGGGACCGGCCCGATCACTGCGTCCGTGGCGCTGCCGATCGCCGCCGGCCTGGCGGTTGCCGTGCTCCTGTCCGCCACCCTTCGCGGTGTGGAGCGCTTCGCCGCCGAGCGGCTGGGGCAGCACTATGTCCTGGAAGTTCGCGAGACCCTGTTCAAGCACCTCACCCGGGTGCCGGCGCGCGACCTCGGCCGTCGCAGCCGCGGGAGCATGCTCATGCGCTTCGTCGGCGACCTGTCGTCGCTGCGTGCCTGGGTCAGCCTCGGACTCTCCCGCCTGCTGGTGGGGGGGCTGGCCGTCGGCTTGTCGATGGTGGTGCTGACCGTGATCAACGTGGCACTGGGACTCACCGTGGCCGTCGTGCTCCTGCTGGGCGCGCTGGCCACGTGGGCGGTGTCCCCCCGCCTGATGCGCAAGACCAGGCACGCCCGCAGCCGCCAGTCGCGCCTGACCGGCGAGGTCACCGAAAGGCTCACCCAGATCGCGGTGCTGCAGGCGTCCGGGCAGGGGAGACGCGAGAACAAGCGGGTCCGGCGCAAGAGCACCGCCGTCGCGGACGCGATGGTCTCCCGGGCCGGTGCCACCGGCGTGACCCGGGCGGTCGCCGAGGGTACGGCGGCGATGGCCGGCGTCTGCGCGCTGCTCGTCGGCGCGGTCGAGGTGCAGGCGGGACGCACCAGCCCCGGCACGATCGTCGCCGCGGTCAGCATCATCGGCCTGCTCGCCGGGCACCTGCGGGACCTGGGGCGGGTCGCTGAGTACGCGACGGCGGCGAGCGTGGCACGTGAGGCCGCCCGGCGGTTCCTGAGCATGCAGCCGTTGCCCGATCCCAGCGGTGCCCCGGCTCTGGAGCTGGCCGGTGGCCGGGTGGACCTCCACGACGTGAGCCTCGGACAGGTGCTGCGTGGGGTCAACCTGCATGCCGACGCCGGCCAGCGTGTCGCGGTGGTGGGCCCCAACGGAGCCGGCAAGTCCACCCTCGTCTCGGTGATCGCCCGACTGGTGGACCCGGACCACGGCGAGGTCCACATCGACGGGCAGGAGCTGCGTACCCGGTCGTTGGCCTCGGTACGCAACGCCATCGGGATCGCCAGCCCGGACCTGCCGTTGCTGAAGGGCAGCATGGACCGCAACGTGCGGTACCGCTGGCCCCGGTGCGACCAGAGCGAGGTCGACCGGGTGGCTGACATGTGCGACCTGCAGTCCGTCGCCGCCGACCTGCCGGACGGCTGGCGAAGCGACGTCGGGGACGGTGGCTCCCGGCTGTCCGCAGGTCAGCAGGCACGGCTCGCGGTGGCCCGGGCCGCCCTCGGCAGGCCCGCGGTGCTGGTACTGGACGAGGCAGAGGCCCACCTGGACCGGCACGCCTCGGCCGTGGTCGACCGGGTGCTGGCCGACCACCAGGGCACCGCTCTGGTCGTCACCCACCGGCGCGAGCTGGTCGAGCGCTGCGACCAGGTGTGGTGCCTCGTGGACGGCCAGGTGGTGGAGACCGGCACCCCCCGCGACGTGCTGCAGGGGGACGGCCCCACCGCCCGCCTGTTCGCCGGGCCCGTCACCCTCGACGCGCTCGCCGACCACCTGGCCGTCCCGACGTCAGGGCTGTGAGGCGTCGTGGAGGGCACCGCCTCGGTCGTCGGCTCCGGGCCCAACGGCCTCGCCGCCGCCGTCGTCCTCGCGCGAGCGGGGCTCGCCGTCACCGTGTGGGAAGCTGCCGACACGCCCGGTGGCGCCACCCGGTCGGCTGCGCTGCTCGGGCCGGACACGGTCAGCGACCTCGGCTCGGCCGTGCACCCGTTCGGGGTGGCCAGCCCCCTGTTCACCCGGCTCGGGCTGGAGCGCCACGGTCTGCAGTGGGCACATCCGCGGATCCCGCTGGCCCACCCGCTGGACGGCAGGCCCGCCGCCCTGCTCCAGCGCTGCCTGCAGGAGACGTGCCACGAGCTCGGACGAGACGGTCGTGCCTGGTCGAAGGTGCACGCCGGCGTGGTCAGGCGGTGGGAGCAGATCGTGCCCGGTGTGCTCGGACCGCTGCTGCGGGTGCCGGAGCACCCGCTCGCACTGGCCGCTTTCGCGGCGCGCGGCGCGTGGCCGGCCGCCGCGCTCGCGCGGGCTGCGTTTCGCGATGAACCGGCCCGGGCACTGTTCTCCGGATCGGCCGCCCATGCCGTGCTGCCACTCACCCGTCCGCTGACCGCCGCCTTCGGCGTGCTGTTCGGCGCCGCGGGACACGCCACCGGCTGGCCGGTCGCCCGGGGCGGGTCACAGGCGATCGCGAACGCCCTCGTCGCCGACCTGCAGGCACACGGCGGCACCGTGCTGACCGGGACCGAGGTCCGCGACCTGTCCCAGGTGCGCCCGGCGGACGTCGTGCTGCTGGACCTCACTCCCCGCCAAGTGCTCCGGCTCGGCGGCGTCGACCTGCCGGCTGCGTACGCCCACGCCCTCGCACGCTGGCGCTACGGCACCGCGACCTACAAGGTCGACTACCTCCTCGACGGACCGGTGCCGTGGCGCGACGAGCGGGTACGAGACGCCGCGACCGTCCACGTGGCAGGCACGCTGGCCGAGGTGGTACGCGCCGAGGCCGACGTGCACGCCGGTCGACACCCCGAACGGCCGTTCGTGCTCGTCGCCCAGCAGGGTGCCGCGGACGCCGGCCGGGCTCCGGAGGGCAGCCAGGTGCTGTGGGCGTACGCCCACACGCCCCACGGCTCGCCGGTGCCGGTCGGAGCGCACATCGACGCCCAGATCGAGCGTTTCGCACCCGGCTTCCGGGACCGCGTCACCGCCCGCGTCGAGACCACGCCGGCCGACCTCGAACGCTTCGACGCCAACCTCGTCGGCGGCGACATTGGCGGCGGGGCGCTGGACGGTCTGCAGCAGCTGTTCCGTCCGGTGCCCGGCACGGTCCCGTACGCCACCGGCGTACCCGGTCTGTTCCTGTGCTCGTCCTCCACTCCTCCCGGCGGTGGCGTGCACGGCATGTGCGGCGGACACGCGGCCCAGGCCGCCCTCACCGATCTGGCCCGGCGGCGTCGGGTCACGCCCGCAACACTCAGCACCCGGCCCGACAGGAGACACCCATGACCCCCGACGACCGCGGCAAGCTGGTCGCGCTGAGCGCCAGCGGTGCGCTCCTCGCTGCCGTGCTCGCCCCGATGCGCCAGCACTGGCGCTCAAAGGCTCGTGACGGCTTCCCGCTGTCGTACTACCCGATGTTCAGCGCCAGGCGGAAACGCCACGGCACCGTGACGCACCTGGTCGGCCAGACCGCGACCGGTTCCAGACGACTGTTGCACTACTCGTACGCCGGCACCGGCGGGCTGAACCAGGTCCGACGCCAGCTGCGGCGCACCGTGCGGGAGGGACGAGCCGGCGACGTCGCCGCCCTCGTGGCATCCCGCGTCGCCACGCGCCCGCGGCGCGGCGACGAGGCGGTCACCAGGGTCCAGGTGGTCACCGGTCGGTACGCCTACGACGACTTCTTCAGTGGGCAGCGTGAGCCGGTCAGCGAGGAGGTCCACGCGAGCATGACGGTGCTGCGTGTAGACGAGCAGGAGCCTGCATGAGAGTGCGCCGCATGGGAGTGCGCAGGGTGTTGCGCGCCGTCGAGTCACGGGTGCTCGCGGCGGCCCCGGCCACCCGACCGGCGGTGCTCCGGCTGGTCACCGGCGGGTGGACCGCGTACTACCTGAGCCAACGGGTCGACATGCTCAAGCAGATCCACCGTGGCGACGCACGCCTGTTCGCCCCGGTCGGGCCCTGCCGGGTACTGCGGCGACCCCTGCCTCCCACCCTCGCGGACGCCATCACGTACGCCGAGCTCGCCGCCGACCTGGCATTCACCGCCGGTGTCCGGCACCGGGTCGTCGGACCCGTGCACGCCGGTCTCCTGTTGTGGACACTCTCGTACCGCAACAGCTGGTCGATGATCTTCCACAACGACAACAACCTCGTCCTGCACACCGCCGTGCTGGGACTGTCCCCGAGCGCCGACTCGCTCAGCGTGGACGCCCTCGTCGCACACCGCCGGCTCGATCCGCAGCTGTGCGACTGGCGGTACGGGCTGCCCACGCGTGTCATCAACGCGGTCACCACCGCCACGTACCTGGTCGCCGGTGTCGCCAAGCTCAAGGGTCCGCTCGGCTGGTCGTGGGCCACGGGTGAGTCGCTGCGCAGCCAGATCGCGGCCGACGGCCTGCGCAAGGAGCTGCTCGGCTCAGCCGCCGCACCGGTCGGTCTGCGGATGTACGGGCAGACGCAGCTGTTCCGGATGCTGGCGGTCGGGTCGCTGGTGATCGAGCTCGCCGCGCCGCTCGCCCTCGTGGACCGGCGGCTGGGCAGGGCGTGGGCCATCGGCGCGTTCGGCATGCACTGGGGGATCTACGCGCTGATGGGCATCAAGTTCCGGTACCAGCTCTCGGGCGCGATCTTCGCGTCGTTCTTCCCGGTCGACCGGTTGCCGGTGCGACACGGGAGGCCGTGAGCCCCGGCGCCAGCCGATTCGTGCCCACGCTGCTCGGCTGTGAGGATCAGCCCATGACGATCAGGTATCCCGCCCCGCTGCTGCCCGGCGACCGCATCGGGGTCACCGCACCCTCCAGCGGCGTGCCCGACGCCCTCCGTCCGCGCCTGGAGTTCTGCGTGGAGCACCTGCGCCGGCGCGGCTACGACGTCGTCGTCGGTGACTGCATGGCCGGCGTCGGAGTGGTCAGCGCCCCCGCCACCGCCCGGGCCGCCGAACTGAGCGGCATGCTCACCGACCCTGGCATCCGGGTGGTCGTGCCACCGTGGGGTGGTGAGCTCGCGGTCGAACTCCTCCCCCACCTGGACGTACGCGCGATCGCCTCGTCGGACCCGACCTGGCTCGTCGGATACTCCGACCTGTCGACACTCCTGCTGCCGCTGACCACCCTTACCGGCATCGCCACGCTGCACGGACAGAACCTGATGGACACCCCGTACCGGGTGCCCGAGCCCCTGCTGTCGTGGCTGGACGTTGTCACCCTGGCGGCTGGGGCGAGCTGCACGCAGGCAGCGGCGACCCATCACCGCTCAACCGGGTCCGACCGATGGCAGGACGACCCGACGTTCACCGAGTACACCCTCGACACCGCAGGCACCTGGCAGCTCCTGGACCCGGAGGCGGCTGAGGTGCGCGTCTCCGGTCGGCTGATCGGCGGCTGCGTCGAGACCGTATCGATGCTGGCGGGCACACCGTACGGTGACCTGGAGTCCTTCACACGCGAGCACGCCCCCGAAGGGTTGATCGTGTACGTCGAGGCAGCCGGCGACGGCGCCATCGACATCGCCCGACACCTCTGGCGGATGCGCCTCGCGGGCTGGTTCGACCATGCCCAGGCCGTGCTGGTCGGACGCACCCACGCCCCGGACGACGACGGGTTCACCCAGCTCGACGCCGTCCGCAGCGTCCTCGGTGACCTCGCCGTACCGGTGGTGCGCGACGTCGACTGCGGGCACGTGCCGCCGCACCTCGCACTGGTCAACGGCGCCCTGACGGATCTGGAGGTCACGCGCGGGACGACGTCGCTCACGCAGCACCTGTGCTGAAGGCGGATCAGGCAAGCGCGGCGTACACCCGCGGGATCGCCTCGGCGACGTCCCCGGCGAACGACGTGAACGGCGACGCGGTCACCGTCCGCCTCGCACCGCGGCCGGTGTGCTTCCAGGTGCCGACGATCTGCCCGTTGCTGAGCACCGTCGAGCGGAACACTCCGTTGCCGCCGGGCACGATGCGGTCGGCGAACGTCGCAGGCAGCGCCGCGCGGCGATCCTGGTAGCCCAGGACGTACTCGTCGAACCCGGGCAGCAGGAAGACGCCCTGCGCCTGGTCGCGACAGGCGGCCAACAGGTCCGGGGTCCGCGGGTCCATGAGGTGCTCGACGCCGTCGACCTCGAGCCTGGCCAGGCGAGGCTGAGCGACCGCGAGGCCGGCTCGTACGTCGGCCGCGAGCAGGTTCGTCCACCTGGCGAAGTCCTTGACTGTCGCGGGTCCGTGGCTGCGGAAGTAGCGCCGGGCCAGCTCGCCGAGGGCCTCCTCACGCTCCGGACATCGCGGCGCCGGGATCCACTCGTCCACCAGCACGACCAGCTGCTCCCCGTCACGCAGCGGACCGAAGCACACGGTCCCGGTCTGCGCAAGGTGCCACAGCATGTGGTAACCGCGCTGCCCTGTCGTGGCCAGGCCGGCACGGTCCCAGGTGGCGAGCAGCTCCGCGCGTCGCAGCTGATGGCCTCCCGCCAGCGCCTGGACCGCCAGCTCCCGGGCCCGCTCGAGAGTCGACACGTCGAGGTCGAGCTGGATCCGACGACGCGCGGCACCCGCCACCACGCGCGGGGCCGCGAGGCGCAGGAGCCACGGGAGGTCCTCGGCCATGACGAGGTGCAGGGTGCCCCGCATCGGCCACGACTTGACGACCTCGCCTGCGTCCAAGGCGGCCTCGACACCCTCGCGGGTGCCGGCGGCGGTACGCAGGGCGACCGAGGTGAGCGCGCCTGCGTGGTCCTGCGCCTGAAGAGCCGTCAGCCAGCGGACGGTCTCGGTCGCCGAGGCCGTGCCCGGACATGCGATGCGTTGCGCTGCGAGCCTCAGCAACGCGACTTCGTGCAGCGTGGCCATGCCGAATTATCGCTCCTCTCCCAGCGACGCTCGAGTCCTGCACTGCCTGACCGGGACAGACGTGGAAAGGACGCCTCCTGACAGGGTGCCTGATGACACCGACATCGTGTCGTGCTGGCGCGACGACTGGAGTGATGACTGGCGCGTCGACTCCTGGACGAGGCGCGTTGGCACGACGCAGCCGTCCAGCGATGCGGCGTGGGCCAGGCCTCGCCAGGATCTGGCGTCGCCCCCTAGGGTCGAACCAGACCGGTCCGCACGGTCCGGCCCGACGACCACAAGGAGAAGCGCATGCCCATCCCGACCGAGAACGTCGGCTCGCTTCCGCGACCCGCCTCCCTGCAGGCGACGATCGCGGCGTACGACTCCGGAAGCATTGGCTTCGAGGAGCTGGCCGAGCAGCAGGACGTGGCGTGCAAGGACTCGATCGAGCGCATGGAGGCCACCGGCGCCCCGATCGTGTCCGACGGCGAGCAGCGGGCATCCAGCTTCGCGACCTACCCCATCACCGACACCCTCGCGGGCACCGGACTGGCCGACAACCTGGCCGCCGACGGACAGTACTTCGCCATCTTCGACGACGGCCACCACCGCCAGCTGCCCCGGCTGACGGGGGGCCCGTTCCGCTACAAGACGTTCGCATCGGAGTACCTCACCAAGTCCGCACCGTACGCCACCAAGCCGTTGAAGCAGGCGGTCATCGCACCGTCGATGCTGTCGCTGCTGTACCCGCTGGACGGCGACCTCGACGGCTACCCTCGCGAGCAGTTCCTGTCCGACCTGTGTGACGAGGCGGAGAAGGACATCCGCCAGGCCTTCGCGGCCGGCGCCGAGCGGGTGTCGATCGACTTCACCGAGGGCCGGCTGGCTTCGAAGAACGACCCACGCAACCCCTGGACCGGCCGGCACATGCTCGAGCAGTTCATCGAGCTGAACAACCAGGTGATCGACCGCTTCTCCGCGGCTGAGCGGGTCGACATCGGCATCCACACCTGCCCTGGCGGCGACATGGACTCGGTGCACTCCGCAGACGTCGACTACGCCGAGCTGCTGCCATCGATGTTCAAGATGAACGCCGGGTACTTCCTCATGCAGCTGGCCAGCGAGAAGGACAAGGAGCGCGTCTACCGGCTGGTCGGCGAGCACAGCCGCGACGATGCCGACGGCGTCGCACAGGTGTGCTTCATCGGCGTCATCGACCCCCTGAACCCGACCGTCGAGACGCCCGAGCAGGTGGCGCAGGACCTCGTCACAGCCGCGCGCTACATCCCCAAGGAACGCCTTGGCGCCACCGATGACTGCGGCTTCTCGCCCTTCAGCATCGACGACAAGCCCAAGCACGGGTCACCGGACTTCGCCCGCGACATCGCGTTCCAGAAGATCACCGCGCGAGTTCAGGGCAGCCAGATGGCCGCGGAACGCCTGGGCTTGTGAGCCCCGGGGCGACCCCTGTAGCTGCCCACGGAGACCCTCGACCTGCATGGTGAAACCGCGTTCGTCGTCGGCGTACTCGAGCAGGTGAGCGGCAGCGACGTGCGCGTTGCCCAGGGCTGTGACCTGGTCCCGGTCCGGGTGAACGGGCGTCCTTCGATACTCACGGGCAGACCTCCGGGTAGGATCGCGCCGTCGCGCGGCGGGAGTCAGGGGTCCGCTACCGGTGCGGTACGGAGCCAGCGTGCCCACCGGGTGCCTGGCTCAGGACCGATGTGGTTCGCTGACCGGGTGGCGGGGTGCCACTGGGAGAAGGCCGGTCATGGAGACGCTGCTGGGGGGTCTGCTGTTCGTCCCGGCGATGCTGGTGACGGTGCTCGCGTTCGCAGCGGTGATTCGGCGCCTGCTGGGGGTTCGGCTGGGACTGGTCCGTACGTTGCTGGCGGCCCTGCTCGCGTTCCTGATCGCCAACCCGCTGCTGACCTTCATGCTGCCGCCGCCGCCGACGGACGCGGCCACGGCGCTGCTGTTCGGCGCGCTGTCCATCTGCACCGCGAGCCTGCTGGCCATGATCATCCTGGTCGTCGCCGAGGTGATCGTGCCCGACGGTTCGCTGCCCGGCCCCGTCGAGCTGTGGCGTGGGTGGCGCAGCCGTCTGACCCGGAGCCGTCGGTACTTCCAGATCGTACGAATCGCGGTGCGGCATGGTCTGGCGCGATTCCTTCGTGGGCAACGCCACCTGGGTCTGCAGTCGTCGACGTCGCGCCGCGAGCTGGCGCGGTCGGTGCGCCGCGCGATGGACGAAGGGGGCGTCACGTTCGTCAAGCTCGGTCAGCAGCTGTCCACCCGGCGCGACCTGGTGCCCGCTGAGTTCGTGCAGGAGCTGACGGAACTGCAGGACAAGGCGGCGCCGATCCCCTGGGCTGACGTGCAGGCGGTACTCACCAACGAGCTGGGCCGTCCCGTGACCGACGTGTTCGACCACGTCGATCCCGAGCCGCTGGCCGCTGCCTCGATAGCGCAGGTCCACGCCGCCCAGCTGCCCGGCGGCGTCCAGGTCGTGATCAAGGTGCAGCGTCCCGGCATCGCTCGGGTCGTCGAACAGGACCTGGACATCCTCCTCCGCCTCGCTGACACCCTCGAGGCCCGCACGGACTGGGGACGGTCGCTGGGTCTGGCCCACCTCGCCGCAGGTTACGCGCAAGCGCTACGGGAGGAGCTCGACTTCACCACCGAGCGAGACAACCTGTGCGCGATGGTCGCCGCGCTCGACAACTCCGGGCGACTCGGCGTTCGGGTGCCGGCGCCGCACGCCCGGCTGTGCACCGGACGTGTTCTGGTGATGGAGAGACTGGCCGGGACGCCGCTCGGCGCCGCCGAACCGGCACTGGTCGCACGGGGTGCGGACGAACGCGGGCGGATCGCCGCCAGTCTCCTTGGCACGGTGCTGGACCAGGTGCTCGAGTACGGCATGTTCCACGTCGACCTGCATCCGGGCAACGTGTTGGTCGCCGACGACGGCTCGTTGGGACTGCTCGACCTCGGCTCGGTGGGTCGCCTGGACGGCACCACCCGGATGGCCGTCGGACAACTGATGGCAGCCATCGGACGTGCCGACTCCCTGGCCGCCAGCGACGCGCTGCTGGAGCTCGTCGACCGGCCCGACGAGATCGACGAGCGGCAGCTGGAACGCGCCCTCGGCGTACTGATCGTGCGGTACGCCTCCCCTGGGGCCACCAGGGGTGCGGCCGCCTTCACGGCTCTGTTCGGCCTGGTCACCTCACACCGACTCGCCGTTCCACCCCAGGTTGCCGCTGTGTTCCGGACCTTCGCGACACTCGAGGGCACGCTGATGGCGATCGACCCCGAGTTCGATCTGCTGGCTCAGGCCCGCGAGACCGGCCGTGGTCGGGTGGCCGAGGCGGTGGCTCCGCAGCGGTTGCGTCAGTCGGTCGAGGACGATCTCGCCGCCCTGCTTCCGGTCCTGCGACGCCTTCCCCGCCGAATCGACCGGATCGCCGACGCCGTCGAGCACGGTCGCCTCAACCTCAATGTCCGGCTGTTGGCCGACAGCCGGGACCGCCGGGTGATCACCGACCTGCTCCACCAGGCCCTGCTGACCGTGCTCGGTGCCGCAGCCGGGGTGATGGCCGTGCTGTTACTGGACAACCCCGGCGGCCCTCAGGTCACCGAGGCGGTCCCGCTCTTCTCGGTGTTCGGCTACAGCCTGCTCATCGTCGCCGTCGTTCTCGTGCTGCGTGTCCTGGTCGTCATCTTCCGACGCGACCCGCCCTGAACGATCCTGGGTCGGACGGCCACCTCGTAGTGGGATGTTCGCCGACCGCAGTGCCCCAGACTCCCAGGAGGGATCGTGGACATCACCCAGCTCGTCCTGCGCGAGAAGAGGTGACGTTCTCCGCGCTGACCCATCTCGAGTGCGCCCGCACGAACGAGCACCGCGACGCCGACGTCGTCCAAGGTCTCAGCCGGCAGGGCGCCCCACTCCTTGTGGCGTTACACGACATCCTGCCCGTCCGGGCTCCCGGCAACGTCACCACGCTCGGCGAAGGCATGACGCCACTCCTGGCGCTGCCCGCGTACGGCGCCGATATGGGGCTACCACACCTGCTCATGAAGGACGAGGGGCTGATCCCCACCGGCACCTTCAAAGGCACGCGGCGCCGCGGTTGGACTGTCGCGTGCCCGCGAGCTCGGCGTCGAGGCGATCGCCATGCCGACCAACGGCAATGCGGGTGCGGCATGGTCGCTCTACGCGGCACGCGCGGGTCTCGGCTGTCTGATCGTGATGCCGCTCGACGCGCCTCGCATCACGCAGCGCGAGTGCGTGGCGGCGGGAGCCGAGCTGTACCTCGTCGACGGTCTGATCAACCACGCCGGCGCCCTCGTCTCGGCAGCGGTCGAGAGGCGGGTGGGGTACCAGGAGGTCTCGACGCTCAAGGAGCCCTATCGCGTCGAGGGCAAGAAGACGATGGGATACGAGATCGCCGAGCAGCTCGGCTGGCGGGTTGCTGCGGTACGGCCGCCAGGCCGACCGACGTGGCACGTCACGTACCAGATCCTTCCGGCGGTCGTTCCTGATCGCCTACGCATCCAGGATCGGCGAGCGGCTGATGGCCAGCGCCGAGGAGGCGACCGCACGGGCCGGGCGCGCTGACGTGCTGCTCCCGGCGCTGCGATCGGCGCACGAGCGGGTCGAGGAGGCGTGCACGCAGATGTTCCCGCGGACGGTTGCCCGCGAGGTCAGCATCAGCAACGGTCTGGGATGGGCGGCCGGACGCGCAGCGGCCGACCTCGCGCTGCTCGATGCCCGGCTCAACCTCACCGATGCCGCCGGCTGATCAGCCCGCCGTGCCGATCCGTGCTCTCACGCCTGCTGTCCGGGCGCCTCCGACTGCCAGGTTTGCTCCGGTCCCGTCGGTGAGTCGTGCGCACCGACGTCGACGACGACCACCCCTGCAGGGAGGTCGCTGACGTCGCCACCGGAGAGCAGCACCCGCGCGACGGGGTCCAGCACCTCCCGCTCGATCAGCCGGCGCAGCGGACGGACGCCGTACTCGGGGTGGTGCGCCCGCTGCGCCAGCGAACGTCGCGCGGCGGGACCGAGGCGCACCTGCATCCCCCAGGCATCGAGGCGCCGGCCGGCCAGCGCCAGCTGGAGGTCGACGATCTGCTCGATCGATCCCAGGCTCAACGGCGGGAAGAGTACGACGTCATCGAGCCTGTAGAGCAACTCCGGGCGGTGCGCTCCAGCTCCTCGCTCACGCGACTGCTCCAATCTCGCCACGAAGGTGCTCGGCCGCCTCTTCGCCCCGGACACCGATCATGCGCAGGTCGGCAATCACTCGGGGCCACGGGGCCAGCCTCTGCTTCCCGAGTGTGGTGCTGAGCGCGTCACGCGCGGGCGTAGGGAAGGGGCGCAACAGCAGGCGCCCGCCGGTGGCTTCGTTGAGCCCGACCTCACGGCCAACCTGGCGCAGTTCCGCAAGCGTGCGTGCGTCGAGGTAGATCTCCAGCGGATCGACCTCGGTGAGGTAGGGCGCAAGCGCATCGGCTGCCAGTGCGCCCGTGATGCTCCAGGCCACGCCGTTCGTCGCGAGGCGTGCGCCCAGCTCACCCGCCCCTCGCGCCGGGTCGCGCCACAGGACACCGACGCGGATGGACGCCGGACTCCGCAGTCGCGCAGCTGCCGCGGCATAGGCATCCAGCAGCTGCGACGCGTCCAGAACGGATCGGCGAGCGTTGCGTCCTCGGGCGGCCGCTGCCTCCAACAAGTGCTCGTCTTGCAAGAACCGGAGAGCGCTCGCGACCGTCGATGCGGCCAGCCCAGTAGCCTCCACCAACTCGGCGACCGTGCCGCCCGTCCCCGTGAGCAGACCCTCGCACACAGCGAGGGCCCCGGCCGTCCAGCCGAGATTCCTCCTCGGCACAGGCGCGGCCGGTCCGCGATCGACGAGAATGCGGAGGCCGGGCAGCGCGATGCGCGCAGCACCGGTCTGGTCGACCCACGACACGCCGGCGTCGGTCAGCAAGGACCGTGCGCCTGGCGAGAGCTCGGAGGCGACGACCAGGTCAGGAAGATCAGGCCGGTCCAGCAGGTCGCGCACCTGTCGGGGCCAGCCCACGCCCAGCCACTCGACGTCCGTCGGCAGTGACTGGATCCTCGCAGCGAACCTGCCCCGACCCGACCCTGCGCCCTCGACCCGGACCGCGATCTCAGGGTCCACTGGGGCGAAGGCATCAGCCAGGACTCTCTCCAGCCGCACTGCGTCCATGCCGTAATAGTACGGCATGACGTTAATCTACGGTAGAGTAGCGATGTATCAAATATCACCGATCGATCGGCGCCAACCGGTATCGAGACGGCCGGGTGACATCCCCGCCCGTCAACTCATCCTCCCTACCTCCGGCTCCCTATGCCAGCTCCACCCCCGTCCCCCTTCGCCCCACGCTCCCCCTCACTCACTCCGCCGCCCAACTCGCCCCTTCACCGCTGGCGACGGCCCAGTCGCCGTCGTAGACCAGCGCCGCGTGCGCGATCCCGTCGGCCACCAGACGTTGCTTGAGCGCCCGGTTCCCCTCGGCGCTCTGGCCCTTCTCCGCGCAGTCGGGATGGAACTTCGTGCACCAGCAG
>JALZKQ010000040.1 GCA_030859165.1 Actinomycetota bacterium | reverse complement strand
CCCTTCGTGCACCTCCTGCTGACCCACGGCACGGTCGAGGTGGAGGCAGTCGGGAAGCTGAGCCCAGGCGACGTGCTGCGGTGCCTGGCCGCCGGCCCCGTGGTGGTGACCGCCACGCAGCCGGCCGAGCTGCTGGCCTGGGAGCTGCACAGCTGAGCGAGTCAGCGACGCGAGAAGTACGCCGTCCAGGACTGTGGTGCCAGCCCGCTCGCCTGTCGGCCGATCTCGGACAGCACCCAGCGCCGCGCCGTCGCCTCGGTCTGCGATGCGGCCAGGGTCAGCAGTTGCTCGGCCCGGCAGTAGGCGTCCACCTCGTCGAACAGGTCCGCCGCCGCGGTCAGCTGCTGCACGGTCTCGGTGTCGAGGTGCGCGGTGACGGTTCGCTCACCGGTGGGGGCCGGTTCGGACTCGTCGATGTCGCCGATGAGTCCGGCCGGCAGCGGGTCCATCCGGTGGGCGAGCTCGACCAGCCGACGCGATGCCTCCCGGTCGTCGTCTCCGAGCAGCAGGATCATCTCCCGCTTGATGTCGCAGTAGCGCCGGCGTGCCCGCCACAGCAGCTGCAGGGGTGCATCCTCGAGGACGACGACGGCCTCCTGCGCACGGGATGCCTCGTGCGCTCCGGCCAGGTCGGCGAGCCCGCTGAGGTCGAACTCCTCCCAGCCGGTCAGGTCGACGTCCGCGTCGACCGGTGTGTCCGCATGCGCGGTGGGCTCGAACCACACGCACTTGCCCGGGTGCTCGGCGTCGACGCCCCACTGTCGGGTCACGGCCGACAGGATCCGCAGACCCCGTCCCGAGGACCACACCTCGCCGCGCTCCTGCATCGCGCGCAGGGGCGCACCGGACAGGTCGCTGACGCAGACCCGCTCGCTTCTGGACGTTCCGTTCCTGCTCACCACGCGCACGGTGATCTGGGTGCGCGCGTGCAGGATGGCATTGGTGACGACCTCCGACGTCGCCAGCATCGCGTTGTCGACGAGGTCGTCACGCCCGAGCAGCCGAAGCTGCTCGCGGACCCAGTGGCGGGCTTGTGCCGCCGAGCTCGGCCTTGGCTCCAGCACGATCGTCGCTTCCATGCCTCGCCTACCGCCCCTTCGTCCGTGGCAGTCTGTCACGGACCACCCATGTCGTCCCACCCTTTCCAGGCTGGGTTCGCGCCTGTGACCTGCACCGACTTGTACGCTCGGGCGGGCGGCACGAGGTCGCCCCACCGGTCCACGAGGAGAGCCGATGACCGTCCTGGTGCTCAACGGACCGAACCTGGACCGGCTCGGCACCCGCGAGCCGGCCGTGTACGGGACTGACAGCTACACCGATCTCGAGCGGCTGTGCCACCAGACCGCTCAGGCGTACGGGCTGACCGTGCAGGTGCGGCAGACCGCGGCCGAGGCCGAGCTCATCGGGTGGCTGCACGAGGCCGCGGACCGCCGTGCACTCGTTGTCCTCAACGCCGGTGCGTGGACCCACACCTCGATCGCTGTGCGCGACGCTGCGGCGCTGCTGACATCGGCGTGGGTCGAGGTGCACGTGTCCAACGTGTACCGCCGCGAGGAGTTCCGGCGGCACTCGTACCTGTCCGACATCGCGACGGGCGTGGTCGTGGGTCTGGGAATCGAGGGGTACGCCGCCGCGCTGCGCTACCTGGCGACCGTCACACCGACGACTCCGGACGTGTGACCTCGACCACGGTTCGCGTTGCGTGCCACTGGTGGGTCGGAGAGGCTCACCTCCACACACCGTGAACTCGGACAGGGAGTGCAGACATGATCAAGACCGTGAGCGCGATCGTGGCCGTCGTCGTGACGGCCCTGTTACGATGAGCACCGGGCTGGTGGTGAGCAGCGCTCAGGCGGACAAGGCTTCGGACAGGGAGCTGAGACACACGCACACGAGGGTTGTGATCGCCCCGCCGGTGGCTCGCCAGTTCGAGCGTGACGGCGTCAACATCCGGGCGTACGGCGGCGCGTTCGCGTACCTGCACTCCGGCTCTGCGGCCGTGCACTTCCCGATCGTGAGCCGGACCAGCAGCAGGATCCGGCACGACGGCACGGTCGCCTTCCGCAAGGACGGCAGGCGCGTCTCGCTACGCAACCTGCACATCAACCGGGACCGGGACTGGTGAGCGCCGTCGTCAACGGCCGCGCACGCGACGACGTCCTGCGCATGACGCCGTCGGCCAGTCAGCTCGGTGACACGCGGCTGGTCTTCACCTTTGCGGGTGCTCGGGCGTTCAACCGGGCTCTCGACACCCGCTTCCTGCGCGGAGACACGTTCGCCTTCGCCAACGTGGCAGCCGGTTCCTGAGCCGGCCCACCGACGACCCGTTTCCTGGGTCCGGTTTACCAGGGTCCCCTGGTAAACCTCACTGCCCATGGGTTGCAACCCATGGGCAGTGACAACATGCCGTGGGATGTCCGGGCCTCCCTCGGCCGAAACTGGTCGATCCCGATGTCCCGATGTCGCGATGTCGCGATGTCCCGATGTCGCGCAGGATCCGCTCGGGGCTGACCCCCTGGTGGAGGAGATGACCGAACAGTTGCGAGACCTCGTGGGTGAGATCCTGGTGACCCAGTCGGCCCCCGGCGGCGTCGTGGTCCTGGGCTCGGCTGCCCTCGCGCTCGCCCTGGTGTGGTTGCGCCCGGCGTGGTCGGTGACGCGCCACGTCGTCACTGTCGTCCACGAGGGTGCCCACGGTGTGGTCGCGACGCTCGGCGGTCGCCGGCTGAGCGGCATCCGGCTGCACTCGGACTCCTCCGGTGTCACCGTGTCGAGCGGCCGCCCGACGGGACCGGGAATGATCGCGACGGCGGCCGCGGGGTACGTCGGGCCGGCGTTGCTCGGGCTGGGCGCGGCGGCTCTCGTGTCCGGTGGGTACGCCGTGGCGATGCTGTGGTCGCTCCTGCTGGGTCTTGCCCTGCTGCTGGTGCAGATCCGCAACTTCTTCGGCCTGTGGGTGGTGCTGCTGTGCGGGGCCGTGGTGGTGGCGGTGACCGGGTGGCTGGACGAAGAGGTCCAGGTGGCCGTTGCGCACGTCCTCGCCTGGTTCCTGCTGCTGGCGGCGCCGCGAGCGGTGCTCGAGCTGCACGCGGGCCGCCGTCGTGGCGGGGCACGGGGAACCGACGCCGACCAGCTCGGACGGCTCACCGTCCTGCCTGCCCCGGGGTGGGTGGCGTTCTTCCTGACGGTCACGACGGCGTCGCTGCTCTGCGGTGGCGCGCTTCTGTTGGCGTCCGCCGAGATGTGACCCGCCCTGCGGGACCGCGTCCGCGCAGCAACGATGGGGACATGAGCGACGACCAGTTGTCCCCGCACGTACTCGTCCTGTTCGGAGCCACCGGTGACCTGGCCCGCCGCAAGCTGTTCCCGGGTCTCTACCGGCTGGCCGCTGCGGACCGGCTGCCCTCGGCGTACGTGCTGATCGGCTCCGGCCGGCACAGTCCCGGCAGTGACGAGGAGTTCCGCCAGCAGGTGCGCGACGCCCTGGAGGAGGCCATCGACGACCTCGACGGTTCCGTCGCCGACGCCCTGGTCGCCCGGATGAGCTTCCAGGTGGCCGACGCGGACGACGGCGCTGACCTAGCACGGGCTGTCCGCGAGGCCGAGGGCGCGCTCGGTCAGGACGTACGACGGCTCGTCTACCTGTCGGTGCCACCTGCAGCGATGGAACCGATGATCGCGATGCTCGGCCGGGAAGGCCTGACCGATCGGACCCGGCTCGTCGTGGAGAAGCCGTTCGGGACCGACCTGGCGAGCTCACGCAGCCTGCAGGCCACGATCGACGCGCACGTCGCAGCGGATCAGGTGTTTCGCATCGACCACTTCCTCGGCAAGGAAGCGGTTCAGAACATCCTGGCGCTGCGCTTCGCCAACGGCCTGTTCGAGCCGGTCTGGAACCGCGACCAGATCGAGTCCGTCCAGATCGACGTCCCGGAGGAGCTCGGGACGCAAGGCCGGGGCAGCTTCTACGAGGCGACCGGCGCGCTGCGCGACATGGTGACCACGCACCTGAGCCAGCTGCTCGGCTTCGTGGCACTCGAGCCGCCGGTGACGCTGCGCGCGGACGCCCTGCACGACGAGAAGGCCAAGGTGTTCGCCGCGCTGCGGCCGCTGGACCCGACGCGGATAGTCCGCGGCCAGTACGACGGGTACCAGGACGAACAGGACGTGGCCCCGGACAGTGACGTGGAGACGTTCGTGGCCGCCGAGGTGTTCGTCGAGACGGCACGGTGGTCCGGGGTGCCCTTCCACCTGCGTACCGGCAAGGCGATGGCCGCGACCCGGCGCACGATCACCGTACGGTTCCGCACGCCGCCGCTGCGCATGTTCGGTGACGTGGCAGCTGTCGACGGCGCTGACGAGCTGGTGCTCGAGCTGACCGACGAGCCGCAGGTGCGCGTGGAAGTCCGGGCCAAGCGTCCGGGACCGGCCATGAAGCTGGCCGGGGCGACGCTGCGCCTGGACCTCGGGGAGGAGCTCGGCGACGACGACCCGCTGGAGGCGTACGAACGGCTGCTGCTGGACGTGCTGCATGGCGACCAGACCCTGTTCCCCCGCGGTGACGAGGTCGACCTGTTGTGGCAGCTGTACGACCCGTTGCTGTCCGACCCGCCCCCGGTCCAGCCCTACGAGCAGGGCAGCTGGGGGCCACGGGCGGCTGTCGACCTGCCTGCCGGGCGCGGCTGGCGGCTGCCCGACGAGGCAGCGCGGTGTGCAGGCAGCGGGTGCTCCCGATCGCCGACCACGGGCTGATCGGTGACCTGCGCACAGCGGCTCTGGTGGGGTCCGACGGCACCATCTCGTGGTTCTGCTGTCCGCGCTTCGACTCGCCGAGCGTGTTCGCCGCCCTGCTCGACCGCGAGGTGGGAGGGGGGTGGCGCATCGCGCCCGACGACGAGGGCGACGGCACCAGTCAGCAGTTCTACTTCCCCGACACCAACATCCTCGTCACCCGTTTCTCACCGAACGCGGCGTCATCGAGGTGCACGACTTCATGCCGGTGGTGCGGGCGCACGACCCCGGCCACCGGCAGCGACTGGTCCGGCGGGTGGTCGGGGTGCGGGGCACCACCGCCCTGCGGATGACCTTGGCGGTGCGACCCGACTATGCGCGCCAGCACCCCACCACCCGCGAGGTCGACGGCGGCGTGCTGATCACCGGTGACTCGATCCGCCTCGGGCTGTCGGCCACGGTGGGCCTGTCCTGCGCCGACGGGGACGTGACCGCCCAGGTCGAGGTGAACAGCGGTGAGTCCGCGCTGTTCGTCCTCGAGGTGCTCGACGGTGACGCGTCGGGCGGTGCCGGTCTCGACCCGTGCTCGGTGTCTGACACCGACGACCTGTTCGACGCCACGGTGTCGTTCTGGCGTGGCTGGCTGGCCCAGTCGACGTACACCGGGCGATGGCGCGAGATGGTGCAGCGTGCGGCGCTCACGCTCAAGATGCTGACCCACGAGCCGAGCGGTGCGATCGTGGCCGCGCCGACGGCGAGCCTGCCCGAGGAAATCGGCGGTGGACGCAACTGGGACTACCGCTACGTGTGGATCCGCGACGCCGCGTTCTCGCTGTACGCGCTGCTGCGCATGGGGTTCACCGACGAGGCGCGGGCCTTCATGCGCTGGCTGTCGGAGCGTTTCGGCGAAGCCGCCGACCACGACAGCGAGCTCGGTCCGCTGCGCGTCATGTACGACATCGACGGGCGCACCGACCTCGACGAGATGACGCTGGACCATCTCGGTGGCTACCGCGGCTCCGCGCCCGTACGGATCGGCAACGCCGCGGTCGATCAGCTGCAGCTCGACATCTACGGGGAGCTGATCGACTCGGTGTACCTGTTCAACAAGTACGGCCCGGGCATCTCGCACGACGCCTGGCGCGACCTGACCCGCGTGGTGGCCTGGCTCGGGGAGAACTGGGACCGTCCCGACCTGGGCATGTGGGAGATCCGGTCCGGTGCACGGGATCACACCACCTCCCGGCTGATGGCGTGGGTGGCGATCGAACGCATGATCCGCATGGCCCGCCAGCGCGGCTTGCCCGGCGACGTGTCGAAGTGGTCGTGGATCCGCGACGAGATCTACGACCAGATCATGGAGCGTGGCTGGGACGAGCAGCAGCGCACCTTCGCGCAGGCGTACGACAGCCACGAGGTCGACGCTGGGCTGCTGCTGATGCCGATGGTGAAGTTCGTGTCGCCGGTCGACCCGCGCTTTCTGGCCACTCTCGCGGCGATCGAGCAGCGCCTGGTCTCCGACAGCCTGGTCTTCCGGTACGACGGCGAGGCCGGTGGCGACGGGGTCGACGGCATCGAGGGCACGTTCTCGCTCTGCTCGTTCTGGTACGTCGAGGCGCTGACCCGAGTGGGGCGCCTGGATGATGCCCGCCTGGCCCTGGAGAAGATGTTCACGTATGCCAACCACCTCGGGCTGTACGCCGAGGAGGTGGGCCTGACCGGCGAGCAGCTCGGTAACTTCCCGCAGGCGTTCACCCACCTGTCCCTGATCAGCGCGGCGATCAACCTGGACCACCAGCTCGGGTGACCGGTGTCGTGCGGGAGCATGTCCTGCCGTGAGCGGCATCCTCGAGGGTTTCACGGTGATCGGGTCGATCATCGCCGTCGGCTACGTCGTCGGACGGCTCAGCCCACCGTCGTCGCCAGTGCGCCGGTCATCACCTCCAACGCCCTCGACAGCTCGTCGTCGGTGACACCGCCGAAGCCGACCACGAGGCCGGTCAGCTCGCGGCTGCGGCAGTAGTCGGCGAGCGAGGGCACGTCGAAGCCCACCGCGCGGCACGCTGTGCGAACCGTCGCGGCGACGTGGCCGGGCAGTGGCAGCGTGAGGTACATGCCGGCGGGCGGGGCGCCGACCTGCCCGAAGGGCCCGAGCGCCTCGGTGACGACGCGGCTGCGCCGGGCGTACACCCGCGCGGCGGACCGGATCAGCTGGTCCACGTGCCCGTCACGCAGCATCGCCAGGAACGCACGCTGCACCGGCCAGGAGGGGTGGTCGTGGCGTGCCGCGCGCCGGCGTGCGATCTCGGTGACCACGTCGCTCGAGGCGACCAACCAGCCGATCCGCAGCGCAGGGTGCACCGTCTTCGACGCGGTGCCGAGATAGACCACCCGGTCGGGGTCCAACGAGGCCAGCGCGGGCAGCGGAGCGACGTCGTAGCGGAACTCGGAGTCGTAGTCGTCCTCCGCCAGCAGCGCGTCGCGCCGGGTCGCCTCGGCGAGCAGGGCGATCCGGCGACCGGCCGACATCGTGGTGCCGAGCGGGTGCTGATGGGCGGGAGTCACGTAGACCGCGCGGGTGTCGGCGGGCGTGCTGCCCAGAGCGCCCACGTCGATCCCCTCGGCGTCGACCGGTACGTCGACCACGTCCCAGCCGGCCTGCTCCGCTGTCGCCACGGCGCAGCGGTAGCCCGGATCCTCCACGGCGATGCTGCCGCGGCCGAGCAACCCGAGCAGCAGCCCGAGTCCGTGGGTGGTGCCCCCGGTGACCATCACGTGCTCGGGGTGGCAGGAGAGACCGCGCGTGCGCGAGACGTACGCGGCCAGCTCGGCGCGCAGCTCGGGGATCCCGGCGGGATCGGGGTAGCCGGGCGGCATCCGGGCCGCCGAGACCTCCCGCCAGGCGCGTCGCCAACCCGCCTCGTTTCGCGGGTCGATCCAGGGGGTGCCGGTGTCCATCCGGACCAGGGCGGGCACGTCAGGGCCCGTAGTCGTACCGGGGTCGCCGCGGGGGACCGCACTGGCAGGCAGCAGTCCGATCGCGGCCACGTAGGTGCCCGCTCCGCGGCGGGCGGCCAGCCACCCCTCGGCGCTCAGCTGGTCGTACGCGTGCTCCACCACCGCCCGTGCCACCTCGAGGTCAGCCGCCAGCGCCCGGCTGCTCGGCAGCCGCGTACCAGGAGGGAGGGTGCCGGAGCGGACCAGCTCGCGCACCTGGGTGGCCAGCTGGACCGTGAGCCGGGTGCCGGACCGGCGCGTGAGCGACAGCGGGAGGGTGGGTCGGGTCATCGAAGTGTCCTGGGCAAGTTGATAGATACTGGCCCGTTACAGTAGGCCAGTTACGCGTGACGATGGAGGCATGTCCGCCACGGCGAGAGGTCATGACCGTCGCACCCTGCCCCTGTCGCCGACCGCACGGACGACGGTGAACCGCGGTCGGCAGCGAGCCAGGTCCGACCGGCACGATCTGTACGACGTCCTCGACGCCGCACTCATCTGCCACCTCGGCGTACTGGTCGACGGCCACTGCACGGTGGTGCCGACCGCGTTCGGTTCGACCTCGACGGCACCGACGAGGGCGGGTCGCTCTACCTGCACGGCTCGGTGGCCTCGCGCAGCCTGCGCACGGCGCCCGGGGCGGACATCTGCGTCGCGCTGACCGTGCTGGACGGGCTGGTGCTGGCCCGGTCCGGCTTCCATCACTCGATGAACTACCGCTCGGCCGTGGTGATGGGTCGGCCCCGCCTGGTGGACGACCCGCAGGAGAAGGTGCGCGCCCTGGACCTGATCGTCGAGCACCTGGTACCCGGTCGGGCACCGACCCTGCGACCGCACACCCGCAAGGAGCTCGCGGCGACGACGGTGATCGCCCTCGGCATGGCGGAGGCGTCGGTGAAGGTGCGCTCGGGGGACCCGGTCGACGAGGCGTCGGACGTCGAGGCCGGCGGCTGGGCCGGGGTGATCCCGCTGCGGCTCCTCGGCACCGGGATCGTCACGGCGGCAGACGCCACCGGGCACGACGTCCCCGAGCACGTGCGGGCCAGGCTCGACGACGCGAGTCAGGACGTGGGGGCGCCGTGAACCTCGGTGACGTGCTGGAGTGCGTCGCGCACGATGTGGCTGACGTGCTCGTCGGCGATCGTGTAGACGCGCTCGCGGCCCACCGACTCGGCCCGTACCAGCCCCGCCGAGCGCAGCACCCGAAGGTGCTGGGACACCAGCGGCTGGCTGACGCTCAGGTGGTCGACGAGCTCGTGGACGGTGTGCCCGCCCTCCATCAGGTGAACGAGCAGCGTCAGCCGCACGGGCGAGGACAGGGACTTGAACAGCATCGACACCCGCTCGACGTGGTCGGTGCCGGGGGAGTCCGGGCGCAGGGTGGGCATGGGGCATTGTGCCCACGACCCGTCGGTACGGGCGAGGCCCCGGGTGATGGGGGAGGATGACGCAGACGGTACGCCGCCGCCGGAGCGTGCTGCCGAAGGAGGGTCATGTCGCAGCCGTCGGCGCCGGACGTCCCGGTCGTGGCGATCGTCGGCGGGACGGGCCCGCTGGGGCGAGGTCTGGCCAAGCGGCTGGCGCGCGGTGGCGTGCAGGTGGTGCTGGGGTCGCGGGACGCCGTGCGGGCCGCCGACGCGGCAGCCGGCCTGGGCTCGGGAGTCTCGGGTACGACCAACGAGGACTGCGTGACCGACGCCGGGATCGTGCTCGTCGCGGTCCCGTGGGACGCTCACCGCGAGGTCCTCACCGCGCTCGCCGGGGCCCTGGCCGGCAAGGTGGTCGTCGACTGTGTGAACCCGCTGGCGTTCGATCGGCACGGTCCGTACGTGCCGCACGTGGCCGAGGGCAGTGCGGCGATGCAGGCCCGAACCCTGCTGCCCGGTTCGACCGTGCTGGCGGCCTTCCACCACCTGTCGGCGGTGACCCTGCTGGACGACGAGGTGGCAGCGCTCGACGCCGACGTGCTGGTGCTCGGTGACGACCGTGCGGCGACCGACCTCGTGCAGTCGCTGGCCTCCCGGATCGCCGGGTGCCGCGGCATCTACGCGGGCCGACTGCGCAACGCCGGCCAGGTCGAGGCGTTGACCGCCAACCTGATCGCCATCAACCGCAGGTACCAGGCGCACGCACGACTCCGCGTCACCGACGTGTAGGCGGCCACACCCCGCTACCGCCAGCGGACTCAGGTGCCCGGCTCGATCCGTGGCACAGCCCGTGCTAGGCCGGCCCGGCTCCCGACGCTCACAGAGTCGGGTACGGGGTGAGGAGCTGGTCGACGGGGGCGAAGTCGTCGGTCAGGATCGCGGCGTCGCCGGCGAAATCCTCGACCTCCCCCGTCGCGAGGACCTGGTAGCCGGTTCCCCGCTGGTCGATGGCGGCCTGGATCCCTTCGCTGTCCAGCACGGCGTCCGAGGCGATCAGGACGACGTTTCCTCCGCTGTCACCGGCCAGCGTCGCAGGCGAGGTGGCGAGGACGACGTGGTCGAAGACCGAGGCGATGGTTGCGGCCTGCGCTCGGGCGAAGTCCAGTGGCGGATGGTCGATGACGTTCGCCGTGTACACGCCGTCATCGACGAGCACCCGCTGCGCGTCCCGTACCACCTCGCGGGTTGCGAGGTGCCACGGCACGGCCACCCCGCTGAACGCATCGGCGACCACGAGGTCGCGGCTGTCGGTGGCTTGCGCCGCAAGGCCCACCCGGGCGTCCTGGGTACGCGTCACGATCGCGCCATCGGCTTCGAGGCCGAGCCGGTCGACGGCGATCTCGAGCACGCCGGGGTCGATCTCGGTCACCAGGCTGCGGGTGCCTGGGCGTACCGCGTGCAGGTATCGGGGCAGGGTGAGAGCGCCTCCGCCCAGGTGGAACGCGCTCAGGGGCTCACCCCGGGCCCAGAGCACGTCGGCGGCCGAGGCGATGGCCTGCACGTAGTCGAAGTGCAGGTACGTCGGGTCGGCCAGGTCGACGTAGGAGTGCCGCAGGGTGTCGAGCACGAGAACCCGCCCCGTGGACCGCTCGGGGTCGTTGACCACCGAGGCGCAGTGGTACGTCGTCTCCACCTCGCACGGGTTGGGCCCCCACACGGTCGCCGCCCCGCCGATGAGGGCAACGGCGACCGGGGCCGCTGCCGTGCGCCAGCCCCGCAGCCGCACGGTGAGCAAACCGCCTACCGCGACGAGCAGGCCGCCGAGGGACAGCATCGTGACGCTGCTCGGAACGGCCGACACGAAGCCGAAGCCGGTGGCCACGGTGCCGGCGATCGCACCGGCGGTGCCGATCCCGGACAGCCGCCCGACCACGGTACCGGTCGCGGAAAGGCTGGTCAGCCGGACCTTGGTCACCATCGGGGTGACAGCGGACAGCAGGGCGGCCGGGGCGAACAACGTGAGCGCGGCCATCAGCAGGACACCGCTGACGTCGCCGCCGCGCGCGATCTCTCCGGTCCAGCGCACCGCCGGAAGGATGAGGGCGACGAGGGCGCCGGACAGGAGCAGGAGCGGCCCCAGCATCCGTTGCGGCGCGACCACGTCGGCCGCCCGCCCGCCGAGCCAGGAGCCGGTGGCGATGGCTGCCAGGGCTACCCCGATGACCGCGGTGCTCATCTCGAGGGTCAGGCCGAGGTACGGGGCGAGCAGCCGCAGGGCGACGAGCTCGATGACCAACACGGCCGCCGACGAGCCGAACACCAGTGCCGCTGCGGCGCTGGGGCCCAGGGATGGCGCCTGTTCCTCCGCCGTGCTCACCGCGGCCACGGGTTGGGTCGGCACCCGTCCAGTCCGTAGCTCTGCTGCTGCATGAGCGGAGCGAGCCGGCCCTTGCCGGGACACTCCTCGTGACCGGCGACGCCGACAGCGTGGCCGACCTCGTGGTTCACGACGTACTGCCGGTACCGGCGTAGGTCGCCGTCGTAGTCCGGGATCCCGTACGCCCATCGCCTGGCGTTCAGCACCACCGCAGCGCCGTTGCGGCAGGACACCCGCCCACGTGTCAGCAGCGGGGCGCAGAGCTCGTCGGTCGTGTCCGGGCTGGCGAGCAGCACCCGGAAGTCGGGTCGCCGGGGCACCCGTTGGAAGGCGTGGCGGCCATCCTTCGTCCAGCCCCGTGGGTCGGCCAGTGTGGCGTCCACGACGAGTGCAATCTCGGCAGGTGTGTACGGCAGGCCACGCTCGACCCCGACGGTGTAGCGCAGCGGCGTACCGCGCCCCACCTGCGGTCGCCGACCGGGGGCGCCGGCAAAGCGTCCGCTGGCCCGATCGGGGATGCGTACGCGTGGCTGCAGCCGCGGTCCGGGGTCGACGTCGGGTGGCGCCACGCTCGGCGACCTGGGCGGCGGCCGTGGAGGGCCGGGTGCTTGGGACGAAGGGGTGGGCGAGGCCGTGGCGGCGGCCACATCAGCATCCGGCTGTTCCTCGTCGCCTCGGGTGAGGAACACCACGGCGAGGGCCACGGCCACACCAACGGCGACGAGGGCGGCGCCCCGACGTCGACCGGCAGCGGCGTGGTTGGTGCTGTCCATGTCCCCATCGTCGCCTGCTCGGAGGCCGGGCGACCAATCGGTGCTCCGTCGGTGACCTTGCAACACATACCCCCATGGGGTATATATGTCTCCAACGCAACTGAAGGAGGCGGTTCCCATGGCAGCGCACGCACACCCGGAGGACGGCAGGTCGAGCGGGCGGGAGCTCACCAGGCTGGCCGTGTCGGCAACGCTGCACTGCCTGACCGGGTGCGCCATCGGCGAGGTGCTGGGGATGGTGATCGGCACCGCCCTCGGGTGGAGCGACTGGGCGACGATCGCACTGGCCGTGGCGCTCGCGTTCTTCTTCGGTTACCTGCTGACGATCGGCCCGGTGCTGCGCTCCGGCCTACCGTTCAAGGCGGCCGTCAGGGTGGCGTTGGCTGCGGACACCGTCTCCATCCTGGTGATGGAGGTCGTCGACAACGGCGTCATGTTGGCCGTGCCCGGTGCCATGGACTCCGGCGTGAGCAGTCCGCTGTTCTGGGGCGCGCTGACCGTCGCGCTGGTGGTCGCGTTCGTCGTCACGCTGCCCGTCAACCGGTGGATGATCGGTCGCGGCCGGGGCCACGCGGTGGTGCACGCCTACCACTGACGGCTCGGCCGGCGGGGTGGGTTTCGAGGGACCTGGGCGCGGGCCTACTCAGAAGGTCGGGGCACCTCGCAGTCGACCTTGGGGTTCACACCCACATAGTTCAACGGGCCCGCGACGATCGTGAGGGCGATGGTGCCGACCTCCGCACATTCGGCGTCGTCGCCCGAGAAGTAGTCTCGCTGAAAAGCGGCGAACAGGCCGATGAGAAGCCAGATCACCACGATGACTGATGCGATACGCATGGAAGCCTCCTGCTGAAGCGGCGTCCTCTTCGACGCCTACGTGTCTGGTACCGCCAGGCGATGCGTCGCCTTGTGTTGCTGCACTCTAGCGAGCGGCAGTGCTGCGTGCCGCGTCATGCCGGCACCGGCGCGTCCTGTCGCGACAGTGGACGGCCAAGTTCGGAACCCGCACGGCCGAGGTGGCATAGCATCTGCGTAACGAAGGGACGATGACATGGCAGTAGACGATCCGACACAGGGCCAGAAGCTGAAGCGCCGGCAGATGAAGGCCGAGCAGTCGGCCGCTGCGGTAGAGGAACTGCAGACCAGGGCCGCAAAGGCGGCACAGGCAGATGACGAGGCGGTCGGGGTGCTCAAGGAGGCCAAGACGTCACTGAAGGCAGCCGAGAAGAACGTCAAGAAGCTGACCAAGCAGGTTGCTTCGCACCAGAAGCAGGTCAAGTCCCTTCACCAGCAACGACGCGACCTGGAGAAGGACCTGGCGAAGCAGCAGAAGGACACCCAGCGACGGCTGGCGAAGCTGGCGGCGGTGCAGGCGGAGGTCGCGACCGACGAGGCGGTCAGCGAGCTCGAGGCTGGTCACGCGAAGGCGGCGGTGCGTGGTGTGAAGGCGAGCGCCGGTGGCTCTGCCTCAACCAGCCGGCCCTCCTCGGCACGCAAGACGACGGCAGTCAAGAAGTCGGCCAGTCCGGCCAAGACGACGGCAGCCAAGAGGTCGGCCGGGACAGGGACGTCGCGCCGGTCTTCGTCCAGCGGTGCCGCGAAGACGCAGCCGGCGGCCAAGAAGAGCGCGGCAAAGCCCCGAGGGAGCGGCACGACGGGGTCGGGCACGCAGTCGGACACGAAAAGCTGAGTCGACTTCCGAGAACACCGGTTGAATCCGCCGATCCAACGTGCCAGCGGACTTCCGGCAAGTCGGACTCGGCGAGGCTCAACAGGACTTCGTGCTCGTGTCCTCGCAGAACTTCTGGACGGGTGGTGCTGACCTTCTCAAGAGCGTCCACAGCTCGCATGTGCACGGGGGGGTCGGCGCACCTGATCGCCGCCCATAGCTCTGCAGCCCGATTCGGAGCGGCTCGCACATCCTGAGCCTCGGCGTCGGCTGGACTCCTTTGGCGTTCTCGTCGATCTACTACGTCCTCAACCGCCTTGAGTCGCGGGGATGGGTTCTCAGCGAGCGAGAGGTCACCAAGCCGAAAGGGCGCCGGATCTATCGTCCAACACCCGAAGGGCTGAGAGTCTGCACCGACGGCACGCGCCGCGTCTTGACAGACACGACACCCGGCCGGCTCCCGTCTTGATCGGCATGGCCAACAGTCCGCTGCTGCCGCCCGACGATCTCGCGGCCGCACTCGACGCGCGGCGACATGCGATCGAAGCCAGGCGTGTCGACATCGCGCGGGCGCGCGCGACTCAGGAGCCTCTAGAACCCTTCGTTGCCGCGATCTTCACCCACAGCGAACTCGCCCTCGGTGCCGAGCTCGCCTGGATCGGCCAAACGCTCGCAAGCCTGGCACCTGCCAGCACGCCGACCGCCCGGGAGGACACGATGGACACCTACGACATCAAGAGGGCGTTCCCAACGCTGTACGCCCCCAAGCGCGGCGACTTCCACGTCGTCGAGGTTCCCGAACTGTCATTCCTCATGACCGACGGGCACGGTGACCCGAACGTGTCATCTGCGTACGCCGAGGCTGTCGAAGCGTTGTTCTCCCTCTCGTACGCCGTTCGCGCGGTCGCGAAAAGCGAACTCGGGCGGGTCCACACCGTGGGGCCGCTCGAAGGGCTGTGGAGCGCCGAGGACCCTCGCGCCTTCGTTGCTGGGAACAAGAGCGCGTGGAACTGGACAATGATGATCTCCCAACCCGCCTGGATCACCCCCGAGATCATCGAAACAGCAATGAAGAAGACGAACAAGAAGGCCCTCGCCGCCCTCGATCGCGTTCGCTTCGCGCCGTACACGGAAGGAACGAGCGTGCAAGTCCTGCACCTCGGCTCCTACGACTCCGAGACCTCGGTCCTCGCTCGGCTCCACGACGAGTACCTCCCGAAGCACGGCCTCACCTTCAATGGCAAGCACCACGAGGTCTACCTCTCCGACCCACGCCGCACCGAGCCGGCGAAGCTGCGGACGATCCTCCGCCAACCCGTCGCCTCAGTCTCGTAGCCACGAAGTGGGATACTGCGCAGAACACACGAGCGGGGCCCAGTAGAGGGAACCCGCTCCGGTCAGCGATCCCCGTGCGGGGATCCTCTGTGGGGGATCGAGCGACCCACGAGGGTGCAGAGGCTGAGGCTGCGTCCTCCGGAGGCCATCTACCTGCCCCTGGCGCGAGCGAGCGGCGGCCGCGCCTTCGAACGGAGCGTCGCGGCACGCCGATGCGAGACTTGCGAGCGTGACGATCAGCGAGCGCTTCCCCTCGGGATCGTTCCTGCGATATTGGCGAGCCGCTGCGGTGTCGGGGCTCGGCACCTACGTCACCCTGTTTGCCCTGCAGGCGCTGGTGGTACTCACCCTTGACGGCTCGGCGACGGACGTTGGTTGGCTCAACGCCGCGCGATGGCTGCCGTTCCTCGTGTTCGGGCTGGTCGTCGGCGCCCTCGTGGACGGGCGTCGGCGGCTCCCGCTCATGGTGAGCACCGACCTG
>JALZKQ010000015.1 GCA_030859165.1 Actinomycetota bacterium | reverse complement strand
GGCCACCGGACCTCCTTGACCGCCACCCGACGATCCAACTTCTCGTCATAGGCCTCCCACACCTGACCCATACCCCCACGACCCAGCACCACCTCCAGGCGATACCGGCCAGCGACCAACACAGGGTTATCTGCCATGAACACGTTCTACCCGAGCCCACCCCGCGCGGCCTGCCCAATGCTCAGGGCGAGCGCTGCGGGGTCACGGTTCAGCGTCATCCTCGCTGTCCATCCATGTGGGGGTAGGCATGGTCCGTGGCAGGGACGAACGTCTCCTTGATGGACCGGGTCGACGTCCAGCGCATCAGGTTCTGCATGGCACCGGCCTTGTCGTTGGTGCCCGAGCCGCGCGCTCCGCCGAACGGCTGCTGCCCGACCACCGCGCCCGTCGGCTTGTCGTTGACGTAGAAGTTGCCCGCGGCGAAGCGCAGCCGGTGCTGCAGGTCGTCGATCGCACGCCGGTCCTGCGCGATGACGGCACCGGTCAGCGCGTACGGACTGGCCGACTCCATCTGCGCGACGACCTTGTCGTAGGCACTGTCGGGGTACACGTGGACCGACAGGATCGGCCCGAAGTACTCCGTCGAGAAGATCTCGTCGGTCGGGTCGCTGCCCTCCAGGATCGTCGGACGCACGAAGTATCCCTCGGCGTCGTCGTAGGTGCCACCGGCCAGCACGCTGATCCTGCTGGTGGCGTGCGCCCGGTCGATGGCGGTCTTGTGCTTGGCGAAGGCGCGGTCGTCGATCACCGCGCCCATAAAGTTCGACAGGTCGGTGACCGGCCCCATCGTGAGCGACTCCGTCGTCTCCACGAGCGACTTCTTCAGCGTGCGCCACACGCTGCGTGGCACGTACGCCCGTGACGCTGCCGAGCACTTCTGCCCCTGGTACTCGTACGCGCCACGGATCATCGCGGTCCGCAGCACGTCCACGTCGGCGGAGGCGTGCGCCACGATGAAGTCCTTGCCGCCGGTCTCGCCGACGATGCGCGGATAGCTGCGGTAGCTGCCGATGTTGGCGCCGATCTCGGACCACAGGTGCTGGAAGGTCGCGGTGGAGCCGGTGAAGTGGATGCCCGCGAGGTCGGGGTCCTTCAACGCGACCTGCGAGACGGCCAGGCCGTCGCCGGTGACCAGGTTGACGACGCCCGGTGGCAGGCCGGCGGCCTCGAGCAGACGCATCGTCCAGTACGCCGAGAACGTCTGCGTCGGCGCCGGCTTCCACACCACCGTGTTGCCCATCAGCGCCGGCGCGGTGGGCAGGTTGGCACCGATCGCGGTGAAGTTGAAGGGCGTCACCGCGTAGACGAAGCCCTCGAGCGGGCGGTGGTCGCTGCGGTTCCAGACCCCCGGAGAGTTCGCGACCGGCTGCTCGGCGAGGATGCGTCGGCCGAAGTGCACGTTGAAGCGCCAGAAGTCGATCAGCTCGCACGCGGCGTCGATCTCGGCCTGCTGCACGGTCTTGGACTGCCCCAGCATGGTGGCGGCGTTGAGCATCTGGCGCCACGGACCACTCAGCAGGTCCGCGGCCTTGAGGAACACCGCTGCGCGGTCGTCGTAGGACAGGTCGCGCCAGGCCGGGGCCGCCGCCTTGGCCGCCGCGACGGCCGTCTTCGCGTCGGAGACGTTGGCGTTTCTCATGGTTCCCAGCACCTGCGCGTGCGCGTGCGGCGCAACGACCTTGATCGCCCGGCCTGCCCCGAGTCGCTGCTCCCCGCCGATCGTGAGCGTCAGGTCGAGCGGCTCGGAGGCCAGCTTCGCCAAGGTGACCTCGACGTCGGCTCGTTCGCCGGAGCCGGGCGCGTACGTTTGCACCGGCTCGTTGACGGGGGCGGGCACCTCGGTGCGGGCGTCCATGACTCTCCTTCGACGGCATGGCGGGGTGGGCGCTCAGCATGTCACCGAGCCTTGGGCGGGACCAAACGGCGCTCAGCGTGCCTCCGGCCGGCTGGGGATGCCGTTCCGGCTGCCTGTGGACAGGCTCCCGAAGGAGTGTATCCACAGCCCATCGAGGCCGTTGTCCACAGATCGTTGCTGATCGTCGGCGCCCCCGTGCTCATGGCAGGCCGCATCCCGAGCGTGACGATCAGCACGAGCGTTCCTTGATGCTCCTTGGTCGATGCCGCGTTGTCCCCTCGCCCGCATCTGTCGTACAGGTGACCGGTGCCGACGTCGGCTCTGCCGCCGTCAGAGCAGGTCGCGCAGCTCCTGCACGGCATACCAGGCCAGGTCCTCGCTGTCCAGCACGTCCACCGTCGCCATCGCCGCCGCGTCACCGTCGGCGGCTGCAGGGAGGGCCTGCACAGCGGCATCGACGAGGGCGTGGACGTCGTCGGTGTCGACGTGCACGGACACCACGGCGGCCAGAACCACGGGCGCCAGCAGGTGCACGCCAGCCGGGTGCGTTGGTTGGCCCCCCGCGTCCGGCGCAGGCCCGGCAGCGTTTCCCGGCGAGCGCAGCTCGGCATCGGCGGCCACCACGATGCGTCGCCGGTCCTGCGGGTCGCGGACATCAAGCCGGGTCAGCGAGACACGTGCCGCGACGGTCATCGCGACGTACTCGAGCTCCTCCTCGTCATCGACGCCCGCCTGCGCGTACGCCGAACGCAACGCGGGTGTCACGCCGAACGCAGACCGGTCGTCGCGCACCGCCCGACTTGCGAGCCCTGCGAGCTCGGCGCGGTTGAGCGCGACATACACCCGGGTCACCGTGGCTCCCACCTGGGCGCCTCGGGTCGTGCCCGTCCGCGCGGCGCGCGCACACGGGAGGGTGTCGCGGTGGCGACGAGCTCCTCGAGGGCCTCCACCAGGCACTGGCCCAGCACGTCCGCGTCCGGCACCGCGTCACGGTCGGCGACGATCCCGAGGTAGACCCCGCCGTCGTAGGACGTCACGCCGATCGCCACCGCGTGGCCCTCGGTGAGCGGCAGCGCCGGATAGGTCTCGACCATGCGCGCCCCGGAGATGAACAACGGGTCCTGCGGGCCAGGCACGTTGGTGATCGCCAGCTGGTAGGAACCCGGGGGCTGCTGGTGCACGATGCGCGCCCCGAGGACGTGGAACGTCGTCGGAGCGAAGCCCGGTAGCGCGGACAGCCGGTTCGCGGCGACCGCACGACCGGTCTCCCGGTGGGCCTTCAGCGCGTACGACACCTGGTGCAGGCGGACCACCGGGTTGCTCTCACCGACCGGCAGGGACAGCTGGTGGCCGACGACGTGGCTGCCCAGCGAGGTCGGCTCGGCCTCGGCGTCGACCACGCTCATCGGCACCATCGCGCGCAGCCGCGTCGTCGCCCGGATCTGCTCACCGCGGGTCAGCATCCAGCCACGCAGCCCACCGGTGATCGTCGCGAGGATGACGTCGTTGACGGTGCCGGCGTGTGCCTCGCGAACCGTCCGGTAGTCCTCGAGCCGGGTGGCGACCGTGACGAAGCGCCGCTGCTGTGACAGCGTCGCCGCCAGCGGTCCACGGTGGTCCGAGCGGCGAGCAGGTAGACCCGGCAGCACGGGCAGCGCCGAGGCCAGTCGCCAGGCCGCGCTGGTCGCGACGTCCGCGGCCTGCCGCGGGTGCCGGAGGCTGTCCAGGGCGGATTCGACGAGCATCTGTACGGGTCCCGGGCCGGTCCGGGGTCGCCAGTGGTCACCGGGCACGTCACGTACCCGGTTGGTCTCCTCCAGCAGGACCTGCGCGAGGTCGACGGTGTCCGTGCCGTCGACCAGGGCCTGGTGGGACTTGATGAGCAGCGCGACCCGTTCGTCGGTGAGCCCCTCGACGAGGTAGGCCTCCCACAGCGGTCGGTGCCGGTCCAGCCTCCTGGCCAGCAACCGGGCGACCAGCTCGCGCAGCTGGTCCATGGACCCCGGTCGGGGCAGGGCCGAGCGACGGACGTGGTAGGTCAGGTCGAAGTCCTCGTCGTCCAGCCAGACCGGACGGCCGAGCCCCGCCGGCGCGCTGACGAGGCGCTGCCGGTAGCGAGGTACAAAAGCGATCCGCTCGTTGATCGACTGCACCAGCGTGTCGTGGTCGAAGCCTGCGTCTCCGGGGTCGAGGATCGCGAGGGTCGCCACGTGCAGCGGCGCCCGCGTGCTCTCCTGCGTCAGGAAGGCGATGTCGCGGGTCGGTAGGCGGCTGGACATGGGCCACATCGTGGCACGCGCCCGGCGCCGGTCATCTCCAACAGCCTGTCGACCCGGCCAACAGGTGGGCCAACGCCTTCATCACAGTCGAGGACAGACATCGACTGCTCAGCGGCGCCGCAGCCGCAGCCGCCGACGGTGAGTCGCCGAGCCGAGGGCACCGAGCGTCGTCGCGAGGCCCGAGATCGCCTCTCGCAGGGCGGAGTCCGGGGCGCACTCGGTCAGCGTGCGGCCGTCGACCCAGGTCCGGTCGACGGCGGCGCGGTCCTCGGGCAGGAACGCCACCGGCCGGCGTCCGACGAAGCGCTCGAGCGTGGCCGCGATGTCGTCCTGCGTCCAGCCGAGCGAACCGCGGACCCGGTTGACCACGATCTGGGGGTCACATCCCGGGACAGTCTGGGTCAGGTCCAGCACCCCGCGGGCGAGTCGGGCCAGCCCCAACGGCTCGGCCGAGCCGATGGCCAGCACCACGTCGGCCCGCTCGAGCGCTGCGAGGGTCGCCCCGTTGCGTCGCGGGGCCGACGTGTCGAAGGACAGCTCCTCGTCCTGTTCGAGGCTGAAGCCGCAGTCCAGGATCACGAAGGGCGCCATCTGGCTGGCCGTGCGCAGCAGCGACACCAGCGCCGACGGGCGCAGCTGTGGCCAGCGGTCTGCGCGGGGCAGACCGGTGAGCACCCGTAGGCACGGGTTGATCTCGCGCACGTGCCCGTGCAGGGCGGCCAGGGTGAGCGCTCCGTTGCCCGCCAGCCGGCCGGCCGCGAGGACGCCCGACACCTCATCGAGCATGGCGAGCATCTGGGCGAGGGCGCCACCGTGCACGTCCACGTCGAGCAGGAGGGTGGGCAGCGAGCGCGCGCTGAGCTCGCTGGCCAGCCCCAGTGCGACGGTGCTGCGTCCCGGGGCGCCCGTCGGCCCCCAGCAGGCGATGACGCGTCCGACCGGCAGCGGCGAGCCGTCGACGCCGAAAGCCTCGTCCGACGACGCGGGGGCGAGCGCACCGGAGGACGGGTGCGCGGCTGCGTCGGTCGTGGGCTGCCGGGCGCGCTGGACCATCCCCGCCACGTCGTCCAGCGCCGAACGGTGCACGAGGCACACCATCCCCATGTCGCCGAGTGCTGTCGCGTCCGGTCCCTCGACATCCTCCACCAGGCCGACGGGCACCGCGCCGCCCTCGACGACGCGTGCCACGACGTCGGAGTCGAGGCCCGGCAGTGCGCGACCGAACAGCACCGCATCCGCCTGACCGCTGACCGCAGTGGCGACGGCGTCCGCGACGTCCATGCACCGTCGTACCAGCGTGAGGCCGCAGCCGGGACGCTGCAGCGCCTGAACCACGTCGGTCTCCCACGGCTCGCCGGCGGCCGCCAGCAGCACCTGCACCGGGCTACCGCTCGACCCGGACGAGCACGACCGACCCCTGGCCGAGCACCGTCAGAGTCTCGGGCAGTACGGTTGCGTCGGAGTCCTGGAGTGCGACGAGCACCACCGCACCGGAGCCGCCAGCCAGTGAGCCCGCGGAGCGCTCGACCGACAGCACCGGGGCACCCGCGAGCACCTGCTCGGCGACCGAGTCCTGCTCGGACTGCCCGGGATCGGGTGCGACCCAGACGTCCACCCGGTCGCCGGTGGCGAGATCGGGTGGTAGCGCCCCGTCGAGCACCGGAAGCGGCAGCTCGACGCCCTGCCGGTCCTCGGCGCGCTCCAGACCCGAACGCGCGAGCAGCTCCCCCGCGGGTGTGTCGCGCACCAGGACCAGACCCTCGGGCAGCGGGTCGCTGGCCGACAGGTAGAGGTCGAGGTCGCCGTCGTCGACGAAACGGACGTCGGTCACCTCGACGAGGCTGGGGTCCAGGACCGCGCCGGCGGCCAGGTCCTCCCGCAGGGTCCAGACCCGCGTGGTGTCGTCGGCGGTGGCGAGGACGCGCGCACCGAGCACGACCGACCCGGCCACGAGCACCACCCCGACCGCCAGCCGTGGATCCCGCCAGCGCACGCGCTCCAGACGGCGGGCAGGCGGGGCTGTGCCGGTCGTGGTCTCGTGCCCCGGCGGACCACGGCGTGACCTCATGGGTCCATCGTGCCCGTTGGCACATGTGGTCAACCGTGGCCATCCACAGGTGGACCGGACTGCTCGCGGACCACCGGTGCCAGACTGACACCATGCCACTCGGATCGGATGTGCCGCGGTTCCTGTCGCTGACGGATGTCGCCGAGGTACTCAACATCTCTGCTGCGCAGACGTACGCCCTGGTCCGCAGTGGCGACCTGGCCGCAATCAAGGTCGGCGGGCGCGGCCAGTGGCGCATCGAGACGGCCGAGCTCGAGGCCTACATCCAGCGGCAGTACACGAGCACGCGCGACTACA
This sequence comes from Actinomycetota bacterium, assembly GCA_030859165.1. Taxonomy (GTDB): domain Bacteria; phylum Actinomycetota; class Actinomycetes; order Propionibacteriales; family Nocardioidaceae; genus JACCXZ01. Next base: position 11,836 of record JALZKQ010000015.1, on the reverse strand, counting down.
TCGCCTCCCACCCGTGGCGAGAAGCCGACGGCGAGGCACGCGGCGGCGACTGAGGGCAGCGGCCGGCCTCACCCCTGACGCGGGCAGCGGACCGCGACCACGGCCGTGAACGGGACGGCCACACGGTTCCGGGCCCCTTCGGTCGGCTGGTCGTCGGAGCCTGCGCGGAGCTCGACGAAGTCCTCGCCCACGCGATCGGCTACCGCGGACATCGTGGTGCCGTCGCGTCGGCAGACCAGCAGCTGCGTGCGGTCACGCGCGAGCACCCGCCATGCCGATGCCCATCCCAGCGCCGCGGCCACCGCGCCGCCTGAGCCCGGGGCCCGGGCGGACGGCGGGAGCCCGGAGACCCCCAGCACCGATGCCGTGTCGATGATCCACTCGTGGCGTCCGGATCGCAGCAGCAGCCAGTCGGTGCTGGCCCTGAGCAGCGTGCCCCGCACCGCTCCGAGCACATCGACGCTGACGCCGAGTTCGTGCCCGCGCGCCGCATGCAGACGATCGAGCAGAGCGATCCTGGATCGTTCGACCCGGGTCCGCTCCGCGATCTCGCCGTCGCGCTCGCGCTGCAGGACAGCCTCGGCCTCCATCTCGAGGTCCGCGAACAGATCGTCCCACCGCATGCACGCACCGTACCGACGGCGTCGGAGCGTGCACAGGCCCATGACAAGAGGTTGCCAACCCATGCTGTCAGCATCCAAGATAATCAAACGTAGGCAAACGAAGGTATCTGATGACAAACACGTTGACCATCGCCAGGCTCCGGGCGCTCCCAGTGCTCCTTGCCGCAGGGACGGTCCAGTGGCTGCTCTGGCAGGCGGGCTCGCGCGCGGTCGTGCGGGCTGTGCAGACGGTGCAGGACCCGGTGCGCCGGATCGACGCCTCGCTGACCGGTCAGCTCGTCGTCGACGCGGCCATGACCCTCGTCCTCGTCGCCGGCACATGGCTCGTCGTCGCCACCGTGATGACGGTCGTGCACCAGACCGCGCCGGCGTCCGTGCGGCGCCGGTGTCCGACGCTGGCACCAATGGCCGTGCGACGGCTCGTGATGGGCGTCCTGGGGACCGGCGTGCTCGCGATACCCGCGGTCGTGACAGGCACGGCGAGCGCCACGGACGGCGCCTGTCACGGCGACCACCGGATCTTTGGCGACCGGTCTTTCGGCGATTGGTCTTCCGGGGACCGGGGACGGGCTCATGGCGACAGGCCGCTCAGCGCGCTGGACGAGCTGCCGTACCCCGACCGGCCGGCCACGGTACGCACGGCCACGTCCGAGCCGACTTCTGCGGCCGACGACCCGATCGTCGTGCGGCCCGGGGACTCGCTGTGGTCGCTGGCCGCGGCGGCCGATCCGGCGGCGACGAATGCCCAGATCGCCAAGCAGTGGCCACGCTGGTACGTCGCCAACCGCGAGGTGATCGGACCGGATCCCGACCTGCTGTTCCCCGGGCACGTGCTGCACCCGCCGGGAAGGCCATGACGCCGGCCGGGGCGCACCCGGACCCGACCGCCCCCGACCCGAGGACCCCGGCCATGTTCGCGACGCCCACCCGACAGCCCCCACGCCAGCTGTGCAGCTGCCCTGCCCTGCCCGCAACGGCTGCCGCCGGGCGGCCCGCGGAGCCGCTGATCGAGCAGGCGACCCGCTTCATCCAGGCGGTGGTGGAGATCGTCGCCGGCGACCGGCCCTGCACCCAGGTGATCCGGTACGCGGACGAGCGCGTCTATGCGACGCTCACGCGGCACCTGGTCGCCGCCACCCGTGACGAGGATGGGCGCGGCGTCCGGCAGCGACCCCGTGGCAGGGTCGTGTCGATCCGCGTCACCTGCCCTCGTAGCAACGTGGCCGAGGTCAGCGCCCGGGTCAGCGACGGCACCCGGTCGCGGGCGCTCGCGGCCCGCCTCGAGCAGATGCGGGGCCGCTGGGTGTGCACCGCCCTCGAGATCGGCTGATCGCTCAGACGCGGGCGGCCCGTGCCGCCGGGTCGCCGTGGCATCGCTTGAACTTCTTGCCCGACCCACAGGGGCACGGGTCGTTGCGGCTGACGCCGGCGTACTCGTCGTCGACCGGCGCCTCGTCCGCACGCATCTCGACGTCGCCGTCCTCGGTCGGGGCCGAGTACGCGAGCCGTTGCGGCCGCGGCGGCTCCAGGCCCTTGGCGCTGATCCGCGGGCCGTCGTGCTCCGCGTGCTCGGGCGCCTCCTGGTCGGCGTCGGCGACCTGCGAGGGAGAATCCGCGGCGTCGCTCTCGCTGTCGGGACCAGCGACCTCGTCGAGGATCTCGACGCCGTCGGCGTCCTCGTCGGTCTCCTGCGCATCCTGGGCCTCGACCTGGACCTCGACGTTGAAGACGAACCCGACGGACTCCTCCTTGATGGCGTCCATCATCGCGTTGAACATGTCGAAACCCTCGCGCTGGTACTCCACGAGCGGGTCACGCTGGGAGTACGCCCGCAGCCCGATGCCCTCGCGAAGGTAGTCCATCTCGTAAAGGTTCTCTCGCCACTTGCGGTCCAGCACGCTCAGCACCACGCGGCGCTCGAGCTCGCGGGTGACCTCCTCGCCGAGCGCCTCCTCACGCTGGTCGTAGGCGGCGAGGGCGTCCTCGACGACGATGTCGGTGAGCTTCTCGGTCGTGAGGTACTCGCGACCTCCGGCGTCCTCGACGACGTCCGGGTGCTCGATGCCAATGGGGTACAGGGTGCCCAGCGCGGTCCACAGCCGGTCCAGGTCCCAGTCCTCCGGGAAGCCCTCGGTGGCACCGGCGACGTAGTCGCCGACCACGTCGGTGATCATCGAGCGCACCCGGTCCTTGAGGTCCTCGCCGGCAAGCACCCGGCGACGCTCCGCGTAGACCACCGACCGCTGCCGGTTCATCACGTCGTCGTACTTGAGGATGTTCTTGCGGGACTCGAAGTTCTGTCCCTCCACCTGTGACTGCGCCGAGGCGATCGAGCTGGTGACCCGCTTGTTCTCGATCGGGACGTCGTCGGGGATCTTCATGGTCGTCAGGATCCAGTCCACCCAGTCGGACTTGAACAACCGCATCAGGTCGTCCTCGAGGGACAGGTAGAAGCGGGACTCGCCGGGGTCCCCCTGACGTCCGGAGCGACCGCGCAACTGGTTGTCGATCCGCCGGGACTCGTGCCGCTCGGTGCCGATCACCGCGAGGCCACCGAGCTTGACGACCTCGTCGTGCTCGGCCTTGACCTGACCCTCGATCCGGTCGTGCGTCTGCTGCCAGGCGGCCTCGTACTCCTCGGCCTTTTCCACCGGGTCCAGGCCGTGCTCGCGCAGCTCGGCGTCGGCCAGGAACTCGACGCTGCCGCCGAGCATGATGTCGGTGCCCCGACCGGCCATGTTGGTCGCGACGGTGATGGCGCCCTTGTGGCCGGCCATCGCGACGATGGACGCCTCACGCTCGTGCTGCTTGGCGTTGAGGACCTCGTGCGGGATGTTGCGGCGGCGCAGCAGGTGGGACAGGTGCTCGCTCTTCTCCACGCTCGTGGTGCCGACGAGCACCGGCTGTCCGGCCTTGTAGCGCTCGCTGATGTCGTCGGCCACGGCCTTGAACTTGGCCTCCTCCGTCCGGTAGACGAGGTCGCCGTGGTCGGCCCGCATCACCGGCATGTTGGTGGGGATCGGGACCGCACCGAGGCCGTAGACCTTGTCGAACTCGCTGGCCTCGGTCATGGCCGTGCCGGTCATTCCGGAGAGCTTGTCGTACAGGCGGAAGTAGTTCTGCAGGGTGATCGTGGCCAGCGTCTGGTACTCCTCGCGGATGCGCACCTTCTCCTTTGCCTCGATGGCCTGGTGCAGACCCTCGTTGTAGCGCCGGCCGGCCAGCATGCGCCCGGTGTGCTCGTCCACGATGAGGACGTCGCCATCCATGACGACGTACTCCTTATCCTTGCGGAACAGTTCCTTGGCCTTGATCGCGTTGTTCAGGAAGCTGATCAGCGGTGTGTTGACGGAGTCGTAGAGGTTCTCGATGCCGAGGTGGTCCTCGACCTTGGTGATGCCCGGTGCGAGAACCGAGACCGTGCGCTTCTTCTCGTCGAACTCGTAGTCGGCCTCGTTGCGCATCCGGCCCACGATCGTGGCGAACTCGCCGTACCACTTCACCTCGTCCTGGGTGGGACCGGAGATGATCAGCGGCGTGCGCGCCTCGTCGATCAGGATGGAGTCGACCTCGTCCACGATCGCGAAGTTGTGACCGCGCTGCACGCACGACTCGATGCTGGTGGCCATGTTGTCGCGCAGGTAGTCGAAGCCGAACTCGTTGTTCGTCCCGTACGTGATGTCGGCGGCGTACGCCTCGCGACGCTGGGCCGGGGTCATGCTGGGCACGACGACGCCGACCTCGAGGCCCAGGAAGTGGTGCACCCGGCCCATCCACTCCGCGTGGTAGCGCGCGAGGTAGTCGTTGACTGTGATGACGTGCACGCCGTTGCCGGACAGGGCATTGAGGTACGACGGCAGCGTCGCGACCAGCGTCTTGCCCTCACCGGTGCGCATCTCGGCGATGTTGCCGAGGTGCAGCGCGGCGCCACCCATGATCTGGACGTCGAAATGGCGCTGACCCAGCACTCGGCGCGCGGTCTCCCGGACGGTCGCGAAGGCCTCCGGCATCAGGTCGTCGAGCGTCTCGCCGTCGGCCAGGCGCCTGCGGAAGTCCTCGGTCTGCGCCCGCAGCTCCTCGTCGGACATGGACCGGAACTCGTCCTCGAGGGCGTTGACCTGCTTGGCGACGGACTGCAGCTGGCGCAGGATCTTGCCCTCGCCCATGCGGAGGATCTTGTCGAGCAGTGGCACGTCTCTTCGGCTCCTGGCAGGGCGCGTCGGCCCCCGTTGATGCGTACGCCTTGGCTTGACGCCCGAATCGGACGCCCCGACCATATTAGGCGCTTGCCGAAACGAGGTTCACCGCCCGAGCCGGTCGTAGCGTTCGTGCCGGGCCCGCGTCCGCTGCACCGGGTCCAGCGACTGCAGGGCGCGCAGCTCCATCGAGACCGCGGCGGCCACCCGCTGGCAGAAGGCCACCGGCTCGCGCGCCGCATCGGGTCGCTCGGCCAGCACCCGGTCGACGACGCCGGCCCGTCGCAGCGCCATGACGCCGACGCCCTGACGCACGGCCAACTCGTCGGCCCGCGAGGTGTCGCGGAACATGATGGCGCTCGCGCCCTCCGGAGGCAGCGGCGCGAGCCAGGCGTGCTGCGCCGCCAGCAGCCGGTCGCAAGGCAGCAGCGCGAGAGCTCCGCCGCCGGCGCCCTGACCGAGCATCAGCGTCACGGTGGGGACCTCCAGGGAGAGCTGCTCGGCGATCGAACGGGCGATCTCACCGGCCAGCCCGCCCTCCTCTGCCTGCCGGGTCAGCGCAGCGCCGGCCGTGTCGACCACGCTGAGCAGGGGCAGGCCCATCTCGCCCGCGAGCCGCATCCCGCGGCGGGCCTCGCGCAGGGCGGCCGGTCCCAGCGCCGCATCCCGGGCCCGGAGCCGCCGGTCCTGACCCACCAGCACGACGCTGACCCCTCCGACGCGGGCCAGCGCGAGCAGGAGCGACGGGTCGGTCTCCCCCTGGCCGGTGCCGCTGAGCGGCACCACGTCGTCGGCGCCGTGGCGCAGCAGCTCGCGGACACCGGGGCGTGCCGGGTCGCGTGACACGGTGACCGCGTGCCAGGTGTCGACCTCGAGGTCGTCTGGAGCGTACGGGTCGGTGTCCACCTGGGCAGGCCCGGCGGGTTGCACCGGGCGGGTGAGGATACGCAGGCGCGGTCGGTGATGTCGGCGACCTGCTCGACGGGGAGCACCGCGTCCACCAAGCCGTGGGCGTGCAGGTTCTCGGCCCGCTGCACGCCCTCCGGGAATGGCTCGCCGTGCAGGGCCTCGTACACCCGCGGGCCGAGGAAGCCGATCAGCGCACCCGGCTCGGCAACCGTCACGTGTCCCAGCGAGCCCCAGGAGGCGAGCACTCCACCGGTGGTGGGATGGCGCAGGTACACGAGGTACGGAAGTCGGTGCGCCTTGTGCTCGAGCATCGCCTGGGTGATGCGCAGCATCTGCAGGAAGGCCACCGTGCCCTCCTGCATCCGGGTGCCTCCCGAGGCCGGAGCTGCCAGCAGCGGCAGGCCCTCGGCGGTTGCCCTGCGGATGGCGGCCGTCAGCCGGGTGGCCGCGGCGACACCGATCGAGCCGCCGAGGAAGCCGAACTCACCGGCGACCACGGCCACCCGTCGCCCACGCAGCAGGCCCTCACCGGTGACGACCGACTCGTCCACCCCCGATCGACGTGCTGCCCCGGCGAGCTCCTCGCGGTAGGCCGGCAAGACGTCGCCGTGCTCCGGGGGGCTGTCCCACGTGGTGAACGTCGCCGTGCTCCGGGGGGCTGTCCCACGTGGTGAACGTCGCCTCGTCGAGGACCTCTGCCAGCAGGGCGATCGCGCCTGGCCGGCGGTGCGGCCCCTGATGCATCGTCGTCGCGGTCACGGAGTCCGGCCGGTGGCACCGTCGGTCGTACCGCCGGCGGCACGGTCTGCGGCCCAGGCGCGGATCGCCGGCCCGTCGGCATCCAGCGTCGGCGGCGCCAGGTGCGCACGGCGGGTGGTCTCGTTGCCGTCGGCGTCGAAGAAGCGCAACGGCGGTCCAGGCAGCGTCACGGTGCCGAGGGTGTCGTGCTCGACGTCCACGAGAAGTCCCTGGCTTCGGATCTGCTCCCACTCGTACACCTCGTCCAGGCTGCGCACCTTGCCAGCCGGCACGCCCACCTCGGCCAGCCTGGCCAGCAGCGGCAGCGCGTCCCAGTCCGCGAACGCCGTCTCGACCAGCGCGATGACCTGCTCACGGCCGGCGACCCGCTCCGGGTTGCTCGCCATGCCCTCGGCCTGCGGGTCCAGGCCGAACGCGGTGCAGAACCGGCGCCAGAGCGCCTCGCTGCCCAACGCGATCTGCACGGCGCCGTCGCGGCAGCGGAAGAGTCCGTACGGGCTGATGGACGGGTGATGGTTGCCCTGGGCACGCCCCACCTCGCCGGTCACCGTCCACCGCGTGCCTTGGAAGGCGTGCACGCCCACGAGCGCGGCGAGCAGTGAGGTGCGCACGACCTGGCCATGGCCGGTGCGCTGCCGCTCGTGCAGTGCCGCGAGGATGCCGTACGCGCCGTACATCCCGGCGAGCAGATCGCCGATCGGCACGCCGACCTTCTGCGGCTCGCTGGGTGCGGGGCCGGTGAGCGACATGATGCCGGCCTCGCCCTGGGCGATCTGGTCGTAGCCGGCCCGCCCGCCCTCGGGTCCGTCGTGTCCGAAGCCGCTGATCGAGAGCAGCACCAGCCTCGGATTGTGCCGGAGCAGTGTGTCTGCACCGAGTCCCAGGCGCTCCAGGACACCGGTGCGGAAGTTCTCGACCAGCACGTCGGCGTCCTCGAGCAGGGCGAGCAGCACGTTCCGGTCCGGCTCGGACTTCAGGTCCAGCGTGATCGACTCCTTGTTGCGATTGGTGGACAAGAAGTACGTGGACTCCCGATCGGCGCGCCCGGGATGCACGAACGGCGGGCCCCACGACCGGGTGTCGTCGCCGGTCCCCGGTGACTCGACCTTGATGATGCGGGCACCGAGGTCGCCGAGCATCATCGTGGCGTGCGGCCCGGCCAGTGCACGCGTGAGGTCGACGACGAGCACGTCGTGCAGCGGTCCGGTCACGTCAGTGTCTCCTGCGCATTGCTGTCTCCGGGTGGGTCAGGGATCAGAACAGCCCGGGGACGACACCATGGCGGCCCACGCGACGGCGGGTCCGATCACGGTGACGGCGACGCTGTAGCCGAGGACCTGGCGGTAGAACGCGTCCCGGTCCATCGACTCCGGCGTGTTGGCCAGGACCAGCGCACCGTTGGTGGAGAACGGGCTCACGTCCACGATCGTAGACGCCACGCTGAGTGCGCAGATCAACCCGATGGTGTTCACGTCGCCGGCCGCCAGGAACGGCGCAGCCAGCGCGATGGTGACGCCGATGGTGGCGGTGGATGACGCGAACGCGGACACCACGCCACCGAGGTAGCACAACAGCAGGGCAGCGAGCAGGGGAACTCCGAGGGTGGCGATGCCGTTGCCGACGTAGTTCACGCTGCCCGCCGCCTGCAGCACCGAGACGAACGTCAGCACGCCCGCAATCCGCAGCACCGTCGACCAGCTGATCTGGTTGACCGCTGCCTTGTGGCCCGCAGCGACATGAGGGCCAGGACGACCGCCAGCGTGATCGCCATGAAGCCGATGTCCAGGTCGAGGGCGAGCGTCAGGACGATGAGGGCGACGAGGCGCCGATCAGGGTCGTCAGCTGCTGCAGGGTGACGGGGCCGGACGACACCGCACTCTCGGTCCGGGTCCCGCCGCTGCCGAGCAGCTGCCGGAGATCATCGAGGCGCGCGAGGCACTGGAGGTCAGCCTCACCGCGCTCGCGGCTCAACGACGCACGGACGCCGACCTACATGAGATCGACGCCGCACTCGAGGACATGGAGCGCGACATCGAGCAGGGTGGGCGCGGTGTCGAGGCCGACGAACGGTTCCATGCGGGTGTCACGGCGGCGGCGTACTCCCGCGTGCTCGCCGGCCTCATGGGCGAGATCAGCGACCTGATCCGCCAGTCACGCATCGAGTCGCTCTCGCAGCCGGACCGGCCCGGTCGGTCCCTGGCCGGGCACCGGGCCGTCGCCGAGGCGATCCGGGCTCGCGACCCGGTGGCCGCCCGCGACGCCATGACCGACCACATCCGGTTGGTGTCGGACGTGTGAGTCACGCAGCGGCGCGCACGGCCGCGGACAGGGCAGCCGCCAGATCGCCGCGAAGGCGCACCTCGATGTCGGACAACCCCAGCCAGAGCGCCATGTCGCGCAGCTCGGCCGCAAGCTGTAGGGCGGTCTGCAGCGGAGCGTCCGGCTCCGCGTAGGCACCCTTGACCACCAGGACCCCGCGCCGCCGATCGGCCTTGAGGTCGACCCGGGCGACCAGGGCGTCCCCGAGCAGGAACGGCAGCACGTAGTAGCCGTGCACCCGCAGCTGCTCCGGCACGTAGATCTCGATCCGGTACCGGAAGCCGAACAGCGCCTGCACCCGGGACCGCTCGAACACCAACGGGTCGAACGGGCTCAGCAGGGACCGGGCACGCACCCGGCGAGGGACCACGGCGTGCTCGTGCAGGTAGGCCGGCCGTGACCAGCCGGCCACCTCGACGGGCAGCAGGGTCCCGGCGTGCACGAGGTCGGCGATCGCAGCTCGCGTGGGAACCGCCTTCAATCGGAAGTAGTCGCGCAGGCACTGCTGCGTCGCGACGCCGTGCGCTCGTGCGCTGACCTCGACCAGCAGCCGGTGCGCGTCGGGCTCGTCCGGCGTCGCGGTCTGGACCACCGTCTGCGGCAGCACCCGCTCGGGCAGGTCGTACATCCGCTCGAAGGCGGAGTTGCGGCGTGCCGACGTCACCTGCCCGGTCCAGAACAACCACTCCAGGCAGCGCTTGACCGCGCTCCAGTTCCAGCCCCAAGGCACGGCGCCGTGCTCGGTGGACCGGGGCACGTCGTGCTCGATCTCGCCCGCCGTGATGGGACCCCGCTGCGCGACCTCGTCCAGCACCCGCTCGACCAGGCCGGGATGCTCCCGGGCGATCCGCTGCATGCTGCCCCAGGCACGCAGCGGGTCCAGCATCCGAAAGCGCAGCGCAGGCTGCAGGTCGGTGCGCACCAGTGAGGCCTCGTGCGCCCAGTACTCGAACAACCGCCGTGGGGCCCGCCCGAAGGCCCGGTCGAGCAGCCTGAGGTCGTACGGGCCGACGCGCGAGAACAGCGGCATGTAGTGGGCGCGCACGAGCACGTTGACGGAGTCGATCTGGAACAACCCGACACGGGCCGTCACGCGGGCCAGCGCCGCCGGCGTGGGGGCCACCGGCCGCCGGTCGGTGAAGCCCTGGGCTGCGAGAGCGATGCGGCGGGCCTGCAGCCGGGTCAGCCTCACCACTGGACGGCGGCTCAAGGCACGTCCAGCAGGCGCTCGCGCACGGCGTACATGACCGCCTCCATGCGCGAGTGCAGCTGCAGCTTCTCCAGGATGTTGCGTACGTGGTTCTTCACTGTGTTCTCGCTGATGAACAGCTCGCCGGCGACCTGGCGGTTGTTGTGGCCACGGGCCACCAGGCGCAGCACCTCCAGCTCACGGGCAGTGAGGCGGGGGGCGGGCAGGCCCGGCTCGGTCCTGGAGATCTGCTTGAACTCCTCGAGCAGCTTGGTGGCCATCGCGGGGCTGATCAGCGACTGTCCCTCCGCGACCAGCCGGATGGCCTGCCCGACCTGGTCGATGGAAGAGTCCTTGAGCAGGTAGCCCGACGCTCCGTTCTTGACCGCGTCGTACAGGTCGGCCTCCTCGTCGCTCGCGGTGAGCATCACGATGCGGGTGCTCGGCGACAGTGCCTTGATCGCCGCACACGCATCGATGCCGCCGCGCCCGGGCATGCGCACGTCCAGCAGCACGACATCTGGGGCAAGCCTCGAGACCAGCTCGATCGCGGTGCCGCCGTCGGCTGCCTCCCCGACGACGCGGATCCCGTTCTCACCGGAGAGCACCATCACCAGCCCGCGGCGGAAGAGCTCTTGGTCGTCGACGACGAGCACACCGATCGGCTCGTCCGGCGAACCTGACGAGCCGTCGGCACCGGTGTCCGACAAATGACGCTGCATCGGGCGATTGTCGCAGAACCCGCCCCCGAGGACCCTTCTAGTGCTCGAGTCGGATCACGCCGTAGTCATAGCCGCGTCTGCGGTAGACGACGCTGGGTGCGGAGGTGTCCCGGTCCACGAACAAGAAGAAGTCGTGTCCGACGAGCTCCATCTCGTACATCGCCTGCTCGAGGGTCATCGGATCGGTCGTGAAGGTCTTCTCGCGCATCAGCAACGGTCCGTCACCCATGACCTCCAGCGGCCCGACGTGGCGGACGAGCGGCTCCTCCTCCTCGAACGCCACGACGCCGTTGTTGGACTCCACGGGGGCTTGTGCGGCCGCCTGCGCCAGGGACATCGGTGCGTGCTTGCCGTGGTGGATCCGGCGGCGATCGGCCTGGCGCCGCAGCCGGGACTCCAGCTTGACGAGCGCCTTGTCCAGTGCGGTCAGCTTGTCGTGGGCAGATGCCTCGGCTCGTACGACCGGACCGCGGGAGTGCAGGGTCAGCTCCAGCTTCGCCGCATGATCGGCCTGACGGGGATTGCGCTCGATGGTCACCTCGACGTCGACCCGCTGGCTGCGGTGGTCGTACTTCTCCAGCCGGATGAGCTTCTCGCTCACGTGCTCACGAAACCGGTCCGACACCTCGCAGTGCCGACCCTTGACCACGATCTCCATGGAGCCTCCTCGAAAGGGGTGGATGTTCTGAGCGTCACGACCGTGCAGGTGTGCAGCCCCGTTCCCTCGAGCCGGTCGCGGACGACGCAGGCACCCCGGAGCAGGCTCCCGGTCGCGGCGCCACCCGTCGTGGGTGGCAGCGGCTCCGGGCCGTGCGCGGAGGTGCCATTGCCCAACGCTAGTGCGCCGACCCTGGAAACGACAGCGGTAGACCGGTCCAGTCTCGGATCAGGGGCTCGCCGGATGTCGGCGGGCGGTCGCCGCGACCGTCGCCACCGCAACCGGGGACCGCACCGAGGTGAGCACCCGCACCGCCTCGGCGGCCGAGGAGCCGGTTGTGACGACGTCGTCGACTACCACGACCCGACGCCGGAGCAACGGATCCCCGGCGGCGAACCGGCGCAGCGTCAAGGCACCGGTCAGGTTGTCGGCGCGCTCATCGGCGCTGAGCCCCGCCTGGT
>JALZKQ010000107.1 GCA_030859165.1 Actinomycetota bacterium | reverse complement strand
GGCAGGGCCGGGGGCTGGCAGGCAGGGCCGGGGGCTGGCAGGCAGGGCCGGGGGCTGCTGCGCCTGCCCATTTCGGCGTGGTCTCGGACGATGAGCTGCGCTTCCCTCCCGCAGCGGTTGCATATATGCCACATATCGGGCAACGACCGACCCGTACGGGAGCCAAGACGCATGTCCGAGCGGGTCTCGAACCCGTACGTGAGCCAAGACGCATGTCCGAGCGGGTCTCGAACCCGTACGGGAGCCAAGACGCATGTCCGCGCGGGTCTCGAACCCGTACGGGAGCCAAGGCGCATGTCCCAGCGGGCACCGACCCGTACGGGAGCCAAGGGCGCATGTCCCAGCGGGACCCAGACGCGGCCGCACTCGGTAATCTCGTGGCGCTCCGGTCGGTTCTTAGACGCCTGGGCCCACGAGGCCGTCGACCTCTGCCCCGAACTCCTCGCCCGCGTCGAGCAAGGAGTCGAACAGGTACCGCCCCGCCGAGCGTTCGCAGTGCACGAGGTACGAACGGACCCCGTCCCGGTCGTCGCGGACGACGTCGGTGGCGACCTTCGCCACGGCGCAACGTAACGCCGCCCCGTCGGGGCACATCCGGTCGCTCAGGTCGACGGCACACTCCTTGGCCAGCAGTTCCGCCGACTGTTCGCCGGTGAGGCGGAGCGTCGCGCGGCCATGGGTGAGATCGAGCACCGTGACCAGCTCGTCGGAGGTCGCCGTGCCCGCCGTGACCGCCAGCGCGTCGACGAGCCACCCTTGGGTTCCGGGCGGGCCGAGGACCGTCCACTCCCCCGGTGCGGATCCGACGACCAACACCGGCACGTCCTGTCCCTCGCACGACCAGGTCTGTCGTGCCGTACGCCCCAGACGCACCCCGAGCGACCGTGCCACGACCCCGTCTGGCAGCGCCTTCGTCACCGCCTTGGCCAGTGCCGTGCAATCGGTGACGGTGAGGGCGGCGTCGCTGCGACGACCGCTCACCGCCCAGCCCGCAGCGATGACCTCCGGCGACGCCGAAGGGATCGGGCTCCGTGCGATCGGATCCTGATCAGCCATGCAGGCGCTCCCCGTCCGGATCGACCTGGGCGAGGTCTCGGGTGACCGTGGCCGCGACCGTGCGCCCGCTGACCAGTCGGATCGACACCAGCGTCCCGGCTGCCGCCAGGTGGGCGGACACCTGGGCCAGGCAGATCGAGCGACCCAAGGTCGGCGACATCCGGCTGGAGGTCACCCGCCCGCAGATGCGCTCGCCCTCCTCGATGAGCTGACCGCCCTCCTCCGGGACGATCGATCCGTCCACCGTCAGGAGGCCGACCAGCTGGGGCTGGTCACCGTCGCGGTCCTGCCAGCCGAGCTCCGGGCGGCCGATGAAGTCGTCCTTGTCGAGCTTGACCAGCCCGCCGAGGCCCGCGCTGAACGCCCCTGTCAGACCATCGGTGTCCTGGCCGACGATCAGGTGACCCTTCTCCAGCCGCAGGATGCGCTGCGCCTCGACGCCGAAGGCTCGTACCCCGAGGTCCCCGCCCCGCTCCAGCAGGGTCTCCCACACGTGCAGCCCGTAGCCGGCAGGCACGTGCAGCTCGTAACTCAGCTCGCCGGTGAAGCCGATCCGCCAGAGGATGCAGCCCTCCACCCCCGCAACCCGGCCCGTGCGCACGTGCATGTATGGGAAGCCTTCGGGTGTCAGGTCCAGCGCGTCGACGAGGCGGCGCACCAGCTCGCGCGAGGCGGGACCGGCGACGTTGATGCTCGCGTACGCGGTGGTCACCGGCGTGACGTGCACCTGCCAGTCCGGGTGCTCGGTCTGCAGCCATCCTTCGATCCACTCCCACACCACCGCAGCTCCCGAGGACGTCGTGCTCATCAGGTAGCGGTCCTCCTCGAGCCGCCCGGTGACACCGTCGTCGAGGACCACCCCGTCCTCTGCGCACATCACGCCGTACCTCACCCGCCCGACCGCCAGCTTCGACCACCGGTTCACGTAGAGCAGGTTCAGCAGCTTGGAGACGTCGGGTCCGTGCAGGTGGAGCTTGCCGATCGGCGTGACGTCGATGATGCCGACGCGCTCGCGGACCGCCCGGACCTCAGCGGCGGGGTCGCCGTAGTGGTGCGGCCTGATCCACGCCCCGGCCACCAGTGCAGCCGCACCGTGCCGCTCGTGCCAGGGCTGCATCGGCGAGCGACGCGTCGGCTCCCGGGACCTCCCCGCCAGGGCGCCGAGGGTGACGGGGGCGTACGGCGGCCGCCACGTCGTCGTACCGGTCTGCTCGATGGTGCGACCGGTGGCCGCGGCGAGAATCGCCACCACGTTGACCGTCTCGAGCTTTCCCTGCGTCGGGCCCATCGTGGCGGTGGTGTAGCGCTTGGCGAGCTCGGCAGACCGGTACCCCTCGTCGACGGCGGTGAGCAGGTCCTTCGACGACACGTCCTCGCAGAAGTCGACGATCCCGTGGGTCACCGCCTGGAAGAGCTCCGGGTGCGACTCGATCGGCAGCGGGGGGATCCGGACCGGCTGCGAGCGCGACGTCTCGGCGTCCGGCTCGTCGGCGTCCGACTCGTCGGCCGCCCGGGTCGGTATCGCCGCCGCCCACGAGTCGGCGACTACCGCGGCGCGTCGGGCGGCCTCCCGCCCGGTCGCGTCGGCATGCGCCAGGAGCTGCTCGAGCGTGCCGTCCCCGACGATGCCGCCGGTTGCCAGCACATCGTCGGGCAGCCGGGCGGCATCGGGCAGGAACCGCGCAGCGCGTGGCTCGTAGACAGGCAGGTCGCCGGCCATGGACAGCAGGGCGGTAGGGGCCGTCCACCCGGTCGCGGTGACGAGCAGGTCGCAGTCGACCCGGTGACCACCGGCCACCTCCACGGCCTGCACGCTGCTTCGGCCGAGCACCCGTACGACGTCGCCGCCGCGCCGTGCGTCCTCGACGTGCACGACCTGGACGCCGGCCCGCTGCAGGTCGGCGACCGCGGCGTCCCCGTCTGCGTTGGCGGACAGGACGACGGCACGATGGCCGGGCTTGACCGCGTAGAGGTTGACCAGTCGTCGCACGGCGGTCGAGAGCATCACCCCCGGCACGTCGTTGCCCGCGAAGACGTACGGACGCTCGATCAGTCCCGGCGCGACGACGAGGGACTTGGCCCGCGCCTTCACCAGCCGCTCGTGCAGGTGCGGCAGTCCGCGCTGCAGCACCGAGACCCAGTTGCCGTCGTAGCGGCCCAGCACGACGGCGTCGGTCATCACCTCGATGCCCGGCGTCGCGTCGACGAGTTCACGCAGCGACCGCAGCGTCGCCTGCTCGGTGTCGGAACCCCACCGCAGGTGCCCGCCGAGCGCGTGCTCCTCCTCCACCAACATGACCGCAGCACCGGTACGGGCCGCGGCGACGGCGGCTGCCATCCCGGCCGGTCCCCCGCCGGCGACCAGGACGTCGGGGTGGCAGTGCCGGTGGTCGTAGCGCGGGTCCGGATCCTCGGCTGCCGCAGCCGGCGAGATCTCGCCACCGTGCGCAAAGCGCTGCAGCACTCGCTCGTAGGCCGGCCACAGCCACGCAGGGCGCATGAACGTCTTGTAGTAGAAGCCGGCAGGCAGGAACCGTGCCACCAGGTCGTTGGCCGCCTTGACGTCGAACTGCAGCGAGGGCCAGGTGTCCTGCGAACGCACGTCCATGCCGTCGCGGACGAGCCGGTGGCCGGCGCGTACGTTCGGCTCGTCGGCCACCTGCACGGTGCCCCCGGGGTCCAGGTGGCTTGCCGTGAGCAGCCCGCGCGGACGGTGGTACTTGAAGCTCCGGGATAGGACGCGCTCGCCGCAGGCCGCCAGTGCCGAGGCGATCGTGTCCCCTGCGTACGCCGGGAAGCTCCGACCGTTCCAGCCGAAGGTCAGCGTGGCTGTGCGGTCGAGGACCTCGCCCGGGACGGGCCCCAGGCGCATGGTCATCGGCGCCGGTGCGTCGCTGCGGTGCTTCACGCGTGGCTCCCTCGTCCGTCGCCGTCGCCGTCGCCGGCCTGGCGGACCTCGTTGGTGGTGGCGTGCCGCTGCACCCTCAGGTGGCGGCGACAGCCCATCCGGTGGTACCAGCTCTCCGTGGTCCAGCCGGCGAGGTTGCGCCGCAGGTAGAGGTAGTCCCGCCACTGCTCGCTGGTAGCGGTGCGCGGGTCCGGACGCTCGGTGACCTCGCCGAGGTAGCCGAACTCCTCGCTGTCGCGAGGGCCGCACCACGGGCACGGAATCAGGATCATCCTGCGGCGCTCCCAGGGCTGTGTCTCGCCTCTTGGGCGCCTATCGTCCGGGCTCCGTCGTGATCGCACCCAGTCGCGAGCGCCGAGGCGTCCTGGGTGGCATCACAACCAAACCCGGTTGATGCAGGGCGTCCCTGCGACGAACCTATGGCTGCGGGGACGCCCTGCAACCAACCAGGGTCCGGCTGCCCGGCTGCCACGACGGGGCTCGACGAACCAACCGACGCCGCCACTAGTGGCCGACCGCCGCGGCGCCCTTTTCGCCGACGAGCTTCCCCTCGGCGAATCGCGCGAGCCCGAACGCGGAGATGATGTCGGGCGTCCGAGCGGTGGCGATGCACTCGGCCATGGCCTCCCCGGCGACCGGCCCTGCCTTGAAGCCGTACGTGCCCCAGCCGACGTCGACCAGGAATCCGTCGACACCCGTACGTCCCATGATCGGTGCGAAGTCCGGTGTCATGTCGCACAGCCCGGCCCACTGGCGCAGGATGCGCAGCTTGGACAACGATGGCATCAGCTCGAGCACATGGCTCGCGAGCCCCTCGACGAACTCCGGCGAACCGCGTGTTGAGTACGAGGCGAAGGGGTCGACGCTGGCTCCGAACACCAGCTCGCCACGAGGGGTCTGGCTCACGTAGACGTGCAGGGTCCCGGACACGACGACGGTGTCGAGAAACGGCTTGACCGGCTCGGTGACCGCGGCCTGGAGGGGGAAGGTCTGCACGGGCATGCGTACCCCGGCCAGGTCCGAGACCTGCGAGGACCAGCCGGCGGTGCAGTTGACGACCGTGCCGGTCGCGATGCGACCGCGTGCGGTCTGGACCCCGCTCACGCGTCCACCTGCCACGTCGATGCCGGTCACCTCGGTGTCTGGGTGGATGTGCACGCCGAGGTCGGCCGCGGCTCGCGCGTAACCCCAGACCACGGCGTCGTGCCGGACGATCCCGCCGGGCGGGTGGAACAGCGCACCGAGGATCGGGTAGCGGGCATCCGCCGAGGTGTCCAGCAACGGGACGAGCCGCCTGGCGGCTTCTGGTCCCACCACGTCGGAGTCGACACCGTTGATCTTGTTGACCTCGGCGCGCCACCGCATGGTTCGCAGGGACGCGTCGCTGTGCGCCAGCGTGAGGTGTCCCCGCCGGGAGAACATCACGTTGTAGTTCAGGTCTGCGGCCAGACCCCGGTACAGCTCCAGGGACCGGTCGTAGAACCGCACGCCGTCGGGGGTCAGGTAGTTCGACCGCAGGATGGCCGTGTTGCGTCCCGAGCCGCCGCCGCCGATGTACCCCTTGTCGAGGACCGCCACGTCGGTGATCCCGTGGTTGCGCGCGAGGTAGTAGGCGGTGGCCAAGCCGTGGACCCCGCCGCCCACGATGACCACCTGATAGCCACTTCTCGGCTCGTGCGTCGGCAGGACGCACGGCCAGGGATCGCCGACGATGCCGTGCCTGAGCAGGGAGAGGGCGGAGTACCGCGCAGGACGACGACGGCCCTTGCCGTTGGCGGCACTCACGTCGGCAGCGTCCCCGTCAGCCGCTCGAGCGCCCGCTGCCGCCACCGCTCCGTCGCCGCGATGTCGCCCAGCGTGTACACGTGCAACCCGGCCACGCCGCGTGCGGGCTGCGCGAGGTCTGCGGCCACGTCGTCCACCAGCCGGTCCGGCCGGTACCCGCCCGGCAACAGCATCCGGGCGAACCGGGAGCGGTGTCTGCGCAGGAAGCGTGCGGAGGGGCCGACGCCGATGCGCCACGCGATCCGCATCAGCTTGGCCCGGTCCACCGCCCCCACGACGCCCACCTGCACCGGAAGCTGGATGCCCGAGGCACGGGTGCGGTCGATCCACGCGGAGACCGCATGGGCGTCGAAGCACATCTGGGTGACCAGGTAGGTGCTCAGGCCTGCCTTGCTGCGCAGTGCGTCGGTCAGCGCCTGCTCACCGATGAGCGGGTGACCCTCGGGGTACCCGGCGATGCCGATCTGCTCCAGACCCACCCCGACGCCGCAGCGCCGCAGCCGAGCGATGACGCTCAGCAGCTCGAAAGAGTCGGCGAACGAGCCCACGGGCGGCCCGTCGCCGGCGACCACGAACACGTCGCGGATGCCGCTGTCCTGCGTCCGGCGCACGATGTCGGTCAGGTGCGCCTCGTCGAGCACGAGGCGGGCCGACAGGTGCGGCACCGCCCGAAAGCCCCGCCGTGTCAGCTGCTCGGCGAGGGCGACGGTGGGCTCGAGGCCCCGTCGAGCCGAGGCGGTGACGGTGACCGGGATGTCGCGAGGTATGTGCTGTTCGGCCTGCTCGGCGGCCCCGTCCAACGGCAGGATCTCGTACCGGGGGGTACGCAGCGCGGCCGCCAGCGCCCGGCGCCGCCGGGACTCCTCGGCGCGAGACGGCGCCGGACCGGTGGACGTCGCGAACAGGGTCATCAGCTCCTACCCGCCGTCGCCGTAGACGCGGCCGTACTCGAGGTTGTGCTGAGCCAGCCGCGAGTCGGTCCCGAGGAACACGTGTCGTGACATGTCCTCGGAGTACCGGCTGGCCGCAGGTTGCCGTCCGAGTGCCTCGGCCATGCTGCGCACGTGATGCGGTGCGGCACCGCAGCACAGACCGAGGTACTGCACGCCGGCGTCGTGGACACGGCGGGTGAACTCGGCGATCTCGTAGCGGGTGCAGGTGAATGGGTCGAGCGCGGTCGGGAAGGCCTTGCCGGCCGGACCGAGCGGCTCTCCGGGCTCGGTCAGCGACTGGAAGGTGGGCTGCTCGTCGTGCGTGCGGTACGGGACCGGCAGGGCCGCGACGGGTACGTCGACGGCGTCGACCAGACCGGCGAGCAGCGGCAGCATGGTGGCCGGTCCACGGATGCAGTTGAGCCCGACGACGTCCGCACCCGCGTCGGCCAGCCGGCGGCACGCGTCGGGCAGCGACCAGCCCTCCCGCGTCGCCGGCTCCCGGCCGACGGCGAGCGTGATCACCGCCGGCAGGCCGGCCCGTCTGATCACGTCGAGAGCGATCAGCGCCTCGCCGGCGAAGCGGAACGTCTCACCGATCACGAAGTCGACCCCGGCGTCCGCGGCCCAGCCGACCTGCTCCTCGAACATCTCCTGCACCGCGGCGTGCGACGTGGCGTCGTCGGGGTCGTAGACGTTGCTGTTGCAGATGTCGCCGGCCAGCAGCGTGCCGCTCGAGCGCGCCACCCGCCCGGCGATCTCCAGGGCCTGCCGGTTCAGCGGCTCCAACGCCCCGTCCTTGCCCACCAGCCGCAGCTTCTCCCGGTGCGCGTAGTACGTCAGCGCCTCCACCACGTCGGAGCCGGCGTGCACGAACTGCTCGTGCAGGGCCGACACCTGCTCCGGGTGGTCGAGGACGACCTCGGGTACGAACGGACCGGCCTGCAGGTAGCCGCGCCGTTCGAGCTCGAACACGTACCCCTCGGCGCAGATCACCGGTCCCAGTGCGAGACGCTCCAGCAGTCCCGGGCTGCTGTCCTGGTCCGCCGTCACTGGCTCGCCGCCAGTGCCTGGGCCTTCGGGGTCTCCTTGCGCGGGTCGACGAACGGCTTCGGGACCACCACGGCTGAGACGTCCCCCCGGGCGGCCGTGCGGACGGTCAGGGTGGTGCCCAGCTCGCTGTGCTCCACCGGGACGAGCGCGAACCCGACGTTCTTCTCCAGCCGGGGGGACCAGAACGCCGACGACACCTGCCCGATCGGCGAGCGGCCGTCGGTGACCGGGAGGTAGTCGTCGAGGTACCCGACGAGCGGGTCGCCACCGATCTCGACTCCGACGACCTTGCGGCGCACCCCCTCCTCGGCGATACGGGTCAGGGCCTGCTTGCCGATGAAGTCGGCCTCGGCGTCCAGGTTCACGGTCCACCCCAGGCCGATCTCGTACGGGTTGAGGAACTGGTAGTCGCTGTAGGCGTTGTTGTCCAAGGCGATGTCCGAGCCGTAGCTGAGGATCCCGGCCTCCACGCGACGGATCTGGCAGGGTCCGATCACCGCGAGGTCGTGCGGGTGACCGGCCTCGAGGACGGTGTCCCACAGCTTCGTGGCGTCCCGGCTGGCGTTGCGCAGGTAGATCTCGTAGCCGATCTCCCCGGTGTAGCCGGTGCGACCCACGACCACGTCCATTCCGTTGAGCTGGAACTCGGCACTCCAGTAGTAGCGCAGGTCGAGGACGTCGTCGCCGAAGAGGTCGCGCATCAGGGCCTGCGACTTCGGTCCCTGGATCTGTACCGGTGCCACGTCGGGCTCGCTGACCCGTACGTCCAGGCCGGATCGGGCGGCCACGCCCTTGGCCCACAACAGCACGTCGCCGTCGGCGACGGAGAACCAGAAGCAGTCCTCGGCCAGGCGCAGCAGCACCGGGTTGTTGATGACCCCGCCGTCGACGTCGGTGTTGAGCAGGAACTTGTTCTGCCCGACCGCGCAGCTGGTGAGGTCGCGGGGAGTGAGCAGGTTCGCCAGCTCGAACGCATCGGGGCCGGCGATCTCGACCTGGCGCTCCACGCCGACGTCCCACATGGTGACGTCGCGGACCAGCTTCCAGTACTCGGCGACCGGGTCGTCGTAGTGGCGGGGGTGGTACATGCGGTTGCACACGCTGTAGGACTGGACGCCATGTCGCTGGGCCGCGTAGTGGTACGGCGACTTGCGGATCCGGGTGTACATGTGGATCTTCGGCACGTCATAGGGAATGCGCACGGTCGTTCCTCTTCCTGATGGTCAGCTCCACGGGAACGGCGAGCTGCTGGTCGGGTGCAGCGCGCCGCGTTCGTAACGGTCGAATCGGAATGGAGCGAGCAGCTCCTGCGGCTCGCCGAGCAGCTCTCGCGCGACCAGGTCGCCGACGCCGATCATCTTGTAGCCGTGGTTGGAGTCGGCGATCACGTACGCGTTCTGCCCGAAGGTGTCGAAGACGGGGAAGCTGTCCGGGGTGAAGCAGCCGAGCCCGCCGGACGGCTCGTCCTTGTACAGGTGGCGGGTGCCCTCGAAACGCTGGTGGCAGTGGGCCAACGCGGCCGTCCACATCCGCGCGAAGTCCGGGGAGACGGTGAACTCCGGGCTCGCCGGCCCGTACGGGTCCACGGCGACCTCGGCGGCCGGCTTGTGCACCGCCGCCGGCATGGCGCCGCCCTGCACGCCGCCGAAGGAGAAGTCGGGCTTGTAGTAGATGCCCCACATCTGCTCGGTGACCAGCCGCCCGTCCTCGTCGAACAGCGGCGCGTCGGAGTCGACGTGCACGACGGGGGGCAGCTGCCCCCGGGTGTCGGTGAAGGTCCCGGGATCCACGCCGAGGGTGCCCTCCTGCAGGGCCAGGTACGTCCACATCTCGACGTCCGAGCGCGTTGCTCCGTCGGGCCCGCGGACGGTGATCCGGTCCGGAAGGTCGAGCATGGCCCACGCGTCGCGGACCCAGGGACCGACGGCCAGGACGACGTGCTCACAGCGGATGACGCCGTGGTCGGTCCTGACCGCCTCGACCGCACCACCGTCGAGGTCCAGGCCGGTGACCCGTACGCCGGTGACGATCCGGACACCTGCCGCTTCGGCCTTCGCGGCCAGGCCGCGCATGGACGCGAGGTTGTTGGCGTAACCGCCACGATGCTCGTGCAGCACGTTGGTGATGCCAGTGGCCTGCCAGTCGCCGAACAGGTCGTCCAGATACCTCCGACAGTCGGCTTCTCCTTCGATCAGCGTGGAGGGGTAGTCGATCTCCTGCTGCTCGGCGTGGATCTGGCCGACGCCTTCGCGCATCGCCTCCGGCGCCGCCTGGAGGTAGCCCACCGGATGGTAGGAGAACGCCACCGGGTCCGATTCCCACACCGACACCGAATGCGCCATCAGCCGGCGCATGGCCGGCTGGAAGTAGTTGTTGCGGATCACCCCGCAGGCGATGCCGGAGGCCCCCGCACCCACCGCCGTCTTGTCCAGCACGACGACGTCCGAACCATCGCCGAGCCCCCGCGAACGCAGCCCACAAGCCAGGTGCCACGCCGTCGACAGGCCGTGCACCCCGGCACCCACCACGACGAAGCGGATCGACTGCGGCAGTTCTGGCTGGCTTGACATGGGGTCCGTCTCTGTTGCCATAATGGCAACACTGTTGCACTTCGTCGCGACGCTAGCACGGAGGCTCGCATGTCCACAACGGTGAGACCGCTCGCCACCGTGCGACGCGCCGTCGCGGTGCTCCGAGTCCTGGCCGATGCCCCCGGTGACCTGGGCAACAACGAGATCGCCCGGCGTACCGGCATCAACCCGAGCACGGTCTCCCGGCTGCTCGCGACGTTGTGCGAGGACGACCTGGTCAGCCGGGCACCGGACAGCGGCCGCTTCCGGCTGGGTGCCGGGCTGGTCGAGCTCGGCAATGCCGCGCTCGGTCGGGTCGACCTGCGCCAACTGGCACGTCCGCACCTGGTGGCACTCGCCGAGGCCACCGGTGAGACTGCGACCCTGTCGGTCCCCTACGAGCAGGCCACGATCACCGTGGACTTCGTCCAGAGCCCCTCGTCGGTGCGCAGCGTGGCCCAGGTCGGGCGCCCGAGCATCGCGCACGCGACGGCCACCGGCAAGGTGTTGCTCGCCCACGCAGACGCGCTGCCGCCCGGTCGACTCGATTCGTGCACACCGCGCACGATCACCGACCGCGCAGCCCTGGCCGCCGAGATCGCCCGGACCCGCAAGCGTGGCTGGGCACAGGCGATCGGCGAGCGCGAGCAGGACCTGAACGCGATCGCGGTCCCGGTGCTCGGCAGCGGCGGCTCCCTCGTCGCGATTCTGGGTCTGCAGGGTCCCGCCGCTCGCTTCGGACCCGGCGCGAGGCGTACCGCGGTCGACCGATTGGTCGCGCATGCCGGCCAGTTGTCCGGCGCCAACGCCCGGTGAACGCCGTACGCCTGGCAGGCGACGTCGCCGTGCGGCACCGGCCCTTGTGCTCCACGCTCGCACCGTGAAACAGTCGGCCACCACGGACGCCGGCGCGACCTGCGGAGGCGTCGTCGGTGCACGACGAGCCGAACGACCGCGTCACGACGGACGGAGGCGGCGATGAGCTGGTGGGAGAGCTTCTGGGTCTACCTGGAGTTCACCTGGGAGGACATCCTGGCGCTGGGGATCGAGCACGCCGTGGTGGTCCTCATCTCCGTGCTGATCGCGACGGTCCTCGGGGTGGGCCTGGGGGTCGCGACGTACCGGACCCAGCGGCCGCGAGCGCTGGTGCTCGCCGTCACCGGCACGTTCCTGACCATCCCCTCCCTGGCGCTGTTCGGTCTGTTCGTGGCTGTCCCCGGGCTGGGTCTGGGCGGACGCTCCGTGGTGGTCGGACTGGTCATGTACGGCCTGCTGCCAATCGTGCGCAACACCATCGTCGGCCTGCGTGAGGTGGACCCGGCCATCGTCGAGTCCGCGCAGGGCATGGGCATGGGCCGTGCCCAGCGGCTGGTCCGCATCGAGCTGCCGCTGGCCTGGCCGGTGATCCTGACCGGGATGCGGGTCTCGACACTGGTGCTCGTCGGCATCGCCGCGATCGGCGCCTACATCAACGGGCCGGGACTCGGCGACGACATCTTCGCCGGACTCGCAGCGATCGGCTCCGCGGGGGCGCTGAACCTGCTGCTCGGCGGCGTTCTCGGCATCATGGTCCTCGCCGTGCTCTTCGACCTGCTGTACGTGCTGATCTCCAGGCTCACCATCCCGAAGGGCATCCGATGAACGAGGGGCACGACGCCGGGAGCGCCCAGGCGGCCGGGCATACCAAGATCCGGCTGGAGAATCTCACCAAACGGTTCCCCGGCCAGCGCGAGAATGCGGTCGACGAGCTCTCGATGGAGATACCCGAGGGCGAGATCGTGATCCTCGTCGGCCCCTCGGGCTGCGGCAAGACGACGACGATGAAGCTGATCAACCGGATCATTGAACCCACCTCTGGTCGGATCTTCCTCGACGAGGAGGACGTCACGAAAGCCAACCCGGACCAGCTGCGGCGCCGGATCGGCTACGTCATCCAGCAGATCGGGCTCTTCCCGCACCTGACGATCGCGAGCAACATCGCCACCGTCCCCCGGCTGCTCGGCTGGAAGAGTGAGCACATCACGAAGCGGGTGGACGAGCTGCTGGAGACGGTCGGGATGGACCCAGACCAGTACCGGGACCGCTACCCCAAGGAGCTGTCCGGCGGCCAGCGTCAGCGGGTCGGTGTGGCCCGCGCGATGAGCGCCGATCCCGACGTCATGCTGATGGACGAGCCCTTCGGCGCGATCGACCCGATCACCCGCGACCGCCTGCAGAACGAGTTCCTCCGGGTCCAGGAGCAGATCAAGAAGACGATCGTCTTCGTCACCCACGACATCGACGAGGCGATCAAGATGGGTGACCGGATCGCGATCCTTGGCGACCAGTCGCACATCGAGCAGTTCGACACCCCCGAGCGGATCCTGGTCAACCCCGCCAACGACTACGTGGCCGACTTCATCGGGCGCGGGGCGTCGCTGAAGCGGTTGAGCCTGAGCCGGGTGCGCGACGTCGAGCTGCACCAGTGGCCGACCGTGCAGGAGGGCGCCAGTCGCGACGAGGTGCACCGCATCCTGGAGAGCAGCGACAAGTCCGCCGTGCTCGTCCTCGACGACGAGCGGCGGCCGGTGCGCTGGATCAACGCGGAGCACCTCCGTCGCGGCGACACGGATCGGGCGCTGCGCGACATCGGCCTGCCCGCCGAGGCGGTGGTGCAGCCGAACGCTACGCTCAGCGACACGTTGAACGAGATGCTCACCGCCCGCTACAGCACGGCGATCGTGACCGACTCCTCGCGCGCGTACCAGGGGATCGTCGACATCGACAGCATCAACGAGGCGGTGCGCAGCATGCGGCACGCCGAGAAGGGACGGCTGCGCGACCAGCAGCAGGACGGGGCCGGGGAGGTGTCGTCGTAGCGATGTCCACGATTCCCGAGGGCTCCCTGGCGGAACCGGACGACGCCACCGGGAGCGGGCCTGCCGACAGTCGGCGTGCACCGCACGAACGCTCGCTGGGCAGCTACCTGTTCCTGCCGCTGCTCGTGGTGGCGGTCCTCGTCGCCGTGTACGTCACCGTCAACGGTCGGGAGCTGACCGGCAAGGAGCAGGGCCGGCTGAACCTCGACTACATCCTCACCAAGACCCAAGAACACCTCGAGCTCACCGTCGTGTCGAGCGCCCTCGTGCTGCTGATCGCGATCCCGCTCGGGATCGTGCTGACCCGGCCGTTCGCCCGCACCGTGACGCCCACCACCATCGCTGTCTTCAACATCGGCCAGGCAATCCCGTCCATCGGGCTGATCGTCCTGCTCGCCATCACCGTGGGCATCGGATTCTGGCCGGTCGTCGCCGCGCTGGTGGCGTACACCGTGCTGCCGGTGCTGCGCAACACCATGGTCGGTCTGCGCCAGGTCGACGACTCGGTGATCGAGTCCGCGCGCGGCATGGGCATGACCAAGCTGCAGGTGCTCACCCGGATCGAGCTGCCCCTCGCGGTGCCGATCATCATGGCCGGCCTGCGAACGGCGCTGACGATCAACGTCGGCACCGCGACCCTCGGTGCGTTCGTCGGCGCGGGCGGCCTCGGAGAGCTGATCGTGACCGGGTTCATCGGACCCGGGGAGCTGATCCTGGTCGTCGGGGCCGTGTTGGTGGCCGTGCTCGCCCTGCTGGTCGACTACGTTGCCGGCATCGCCGAGGACAAGCTACGACCACGAGGACTGTGAACCGATTGACACCGCACGATCAACGCACTGGAAAGGTGGAGCCACCATGGGCAACGCAACCAAGGCCGTACGGCTGACCGCACTGTTCGCCGGGCTGGCACTGGCGGCCGCCTGTGGCAGTGACGACGGTGGCGACGAAGGCAGCAGTGGCGAGGAGCTGTCCGGGGCGTCCCTGACGGTGGGCTCCAAGGAGTTCACCGAGCAGCTCATCCTCGGCCAGATGACCATCCAACTGCTGGAGAACGCCGGCGCAGAGGTCGAGGACCAGACCGGCATCACGGGCACCACGAACGTCCGCCAGGCTCTGACGTCCGACGAGATCGACATGTACTGGGAGTACACCGGCACCGGCTACTCCGAGATCCTGGGCAACGACATCGCCAAGGCCCCCACCGACTCCCAGGAGCTCTACGACGCGGTCGCGGAGCAGGACCAGGCAGAGAACGGCGTGACGTGGCTGGCGCTGTCGGAGGCGAACAACTCCTACGCCATCGCCACCTCGGCAGCGGCGCAGGAGGAGACCGGGGTGGAAAGCCTGTCCGACTACTCCGAGCTGGTGGCCAGCGACGCGGAGAACGCGACGATGTGCGCCGCCGCGGAGTTCCTCGACCGCGCCGACGGGTTCCCGGGCCTGGAGAAGACCTACGGCTTCTCCCTGCCGGAGGAGGCCATCACCGAGGTGGAGCTGGGCATCATCTACACCCAGCTGCCCGAGGGTGACCGGTGCCGGTTCGGTGAGGTGTTCGAGACCGACGGCCGGATCCCGGCCAACGACCTGGTGGTCCTGGAGGACGACAAGAACTTCTTCGTCAAGTACAACCTGGCGCCGACGGTCAACGAGGACGTCCTCGAGGAGTACCCGGCGATCGCGGACATCATGAACCCGGTCTCCGAGGCGCTCAGCACCGAGACGATGCAGCAGCTCAACTCGCAGGTGGACGTGGACAACGTTCCGGCCGAGGCCGTCGCCCAGACCTGGCTGGAGGACAACGACTTCCTCGGCTGACCGACGCGCCTAGACTTCTCGGGCGCGATGGTCGCGAACGGGCCGCGATCGTCGCGGGCCCGAGAAGTCCGGTGCCGAGAAGGTCGATGCCGACAAGTCTGATGCCGCGGCGTCTGATCCGAAGGGTCCGGAGATGCGGATCACCCTGGCCCAGCTGGACAGCCGGCTCGGCGACGTCGACGCCAACCTGGCGCGAGCCGAGGAGGTCGTGGCCCGGGCCGTCGAGCAGTCAACGGACCTGGTCGTGTTCCCCGAGCTCTACCTGTCGGGCTACTCGGTCGGCGACGTCGAGGCGGACGTCGCCGTGCGAGCGGACGATCCGCGGATCCAGAAGCTCGCCCAGCACGCCGGGCGGGCCGGCGTCCTGCTCGGGTTCATGGAGTCCGCCCAGCGTGGACCTCACACCTACAACAGTGCGGTCTACTACGAGGGCGGCCGGCTGGTGCACGTGCACCGCAAGCTCTACCTGCCCGCGTACGCGCCCTTCGTCGAGCGCGACCACTTCACCGCCGGCCCCTCGCTACGGGCCTTTGCCGTCCACGACACCCGGATGGCGGCGCTCATCTGCAACGACGCCTGGCAGCCGCAGCTGACCTTCCTGGCGACCCAGGACGGAGCCCGGGTGTTGTTGGTGCCGACCGCGAGTGCACAGAGCGTCTTCCCCGATCGCTACAACTCCCACGAGTACTGGCACGACATCACCCGCTTCTACGGCCGGATGTACCAGCTGTACGTCGTCTTCGTCAACCGGGTCGGCGCCGAGGGACCACTGCGGTTCTGGGGCGGCTCCCACGTGGTCGATCCCTGGGGGGAAGTCGTGGCCGAGGCCGAGCAGATGCACGAACAGGTCCTCTCCGTCGACCTGGACATGGCCGAGATCCGGCGCCGACGCCGCCAGGTGCCGCTGGTCAAGGAGGCTCGTCTCGGGCTGCTCCAGCGGGAGATCGCGCGACTGCTCGAAGAAGGTGGCGACCTGTGAACGGCCGACGGTTTGGCCCCGGACGGTGTCACACGGCCAGACCGGGCTTGACCTCGACGAGGCGGGCCAGCAGCCCGTTGACGAACGAGGACGACTCCTCGGTGGACAGCTCGCCGGCCAGGCCGACCGCCTCGCTGATCGCCACCGCATCGGGGACGTCGTCGGCGTACAGGATCTCGAAGACCGCGATCCGCAGCAGGTTGCGGTCGATCGTGGGCATCCGGTCCAGCGACCAGCCCACCGAGTACGTCGACAGCAACTCGTCGATGCGTGCCTGGTGCCCGTGCACGCCCTCGACGAGGGTCACGGTGTACGGGTTGACCGGCGGGTCGCCGTCGGCGAGTCGCTGGGGCAGAGTGGCGCCCAGCTCGACGCCACGCAGCTCGGACTCGAAGAGCACGTCCAGCGCGCGCTTGCGTGCCTTCGTACGGGCCGACATCAGCTGCTGACTCGACCCAGGTAGCTGCCGTCGCGGGTGTCGACCTTGACCTTCTCGCCGTTGACGATGAACAGCGGCACCTGGATCTCCTTGCCGGTCTCCAGGCGCGCGGGCTTGGTGCCGCCGGAGGAGCGGTCGCCCTGCAGGCCCGGCTCGGTGTACTCGATGGCGAGCTCGACCGAGGCAGGCAGCTCGACGTACAGCGGGATGCCCTCGTGGGTGGCGACCATCGCCTCCTGGTTGTCCAGCAGGTAGTCCACCGCCTCGCCCACGACCGCGTCGGAGAGGTGGATCTGGTCGTACGTCGTGGTGTCCATGAAGACGTAGGACTCGCCGTCGTTGTAGAGGTACTGCATGGTCCGCTTGTCGACGTTCGCGGTGTCGACCTTCACCCCGGCGTTGAACGTCTTGTCGACCGTCTTGCCCGACAGCACGTTCTTCAGGGTGGTCTTGACCATCGCCCCGCCCTTGCCGGGCTTGTGGTGCTGGAACCACACGACCGACCAGAGCTGTCCGTCGAGGTTGAGCACCATGCCGTTCTTGAGCTCGTTCGTGGTGGCCATGACAGGTTCAGGTCCTTTGTCTGCGGGTGTGGGACATCGTCAACCGACGACGCGCAGGTCCTTGGGTGCCGTGGTGAGGACCTCGGCACCGTCCGGGCGCACGACGAGCGTGTCTTCGATGCGTACGCCACCTCGCCCCGGCAGGTACACGCCGGGCTCGATCGTGATCGCGTCGCAATCGGCCAATATACCGGTGCTGACGGCACCCATGAACGGGTCCTCGTGGATCTCCAGGCCGACCCCGTGCCCGAGGCCGTGCACGAACCGCTCGGCGAGGCCGTGCCCGCGCAGGCACTCGACGACGGCGGCGTCGACGTCGCCGGTGGCCGCCCGCGGCCGGGCCTGCGCCACCCCGACAGCCTGCGCCTCGCGGACCGCGGCGTACGCCTCGCGCTGCCAGTCGGCCGGCTCCTGACCCACGACGAACGTGCGGGTGCAGTCGGCGTGGTAGCCACGCACCCGCGCACCGAAGTCGATGGTGAGCAGGTCACCGCGCGCGACGGCGCGGTCGGTCGGTGAGTGGTGAGGCACGGCGCTGTGCGGTCCGCCGGCCATGATCGTGTCGAAACCGACCGCCTCGGCCCCGAGGTCCAGCATCGAGGCCTCCAGGGCGCGGGTCAGCTGCCGCTCGCTCCGGCCGAGCAGCTCTCCCGCGAGCAGCGTCTCGAGCGCCTGCGTCGAGATCTCGCACGCCTCCCGCAGGTTGGCGATCTCCTCCTCGTCCTTGACGCGCCGCCGCGCCTCGACCAGGCCGTCGAGCGGTACGAGCTCGCAGTGACCCTTGGCCCCGTCGAGTGAGACGAAGTCGTCGTGGGTCAGGTGGTTGGTCTCCACGGCGACGGTCTGGACCTGCTGCCACGCGTCGGCGCCGACGGCATCAGCGACCTGCGACCATAGGGCAGGCGTCGCGCCGCCCTTGATCGGGTACGGCACCAGGGCGGTCTGGTCGGCCCCCTGGTCCAGGTAGCGGCCGTCGGTGGCGAAGACCGGTGCCGCGCCCGGCATCAGCAGCAGCGCACCGTTGGACCCGGTGAAGCCGGTCAGGTAGCGGATGTTCACCAGGTTCGAGACCAGCGCGGCCCCCCACCCCCGCTCGCTCAGCAGCGCTTCCAGACGGGCACGGCGGGACTCGTGGGTGGCGGGCATGTCCTCAACCCTCACCCGGCACCCCACCACGGAGCAAGTGCCGCTCTCAGCGCAGGATCTCTGCGTACGCCGCGGTCAGCAGCGCCGGATCGGGTGCGGTCAGGACGGCGGGACGGGCCAGGCCCTCCAGCACCACGAACCGCAGGTCGTCCCCCCGGGTCTTCTTGTCCACCCGCATGCCGGTGAGCAGCTCCTCCCAGCGTCCCGGCACGTACGTCGTGGGCAGGCCGACGAGGTCCAGGACGCGGCGATGCCGGTCGGCGAGGTCGCGGTCGAGGTGCCCGGCGAGGTAGGCCAGCTCGGCCACGTAGCGCATCCCGATGGCCACCGCGGCGCCGTGGCGGAACTGGTAGCGCTCGACCCGCTCCACCGCGTGGCCGAAGGTGTGGCCGTAGTTGAGCAGCTCGCGGCCCACGCCGCCGCCGGCTCCGGTCTCGTGCAGGTCGACCGACACGACCCTGGCCTTGACCGCGATGGACCGGGTCACCAGCTCGGCCAGCACGTCGGAACCCGGCGTCAGGGCGGCCTGCGGGTCGGCCTCGATGAGGTCGAGGATCACCGGGTCCGCGATGAACCCGCACTTCACCACCTCGGCGAGGCCGCTCACCAGCTCGGCCCGGGGCAGGCTCGTCAGGACGTCGAGGTCGCACACGACCCCGGCCGGTTCGTGGAAGCAGCCGACCAGGTTCTTGCCCTCGGCGGTGTTGACACCCGTCTTGCCTCCCACGGCCGCGTCGACCATCGCCAGCAGGCTGGTGGGGACCTGCACCAGCCGGACACCGCGCAGCCAGGTGGCGGCCACGAAGCCCGCCAGGTCGGTGGTGGCCCCCCCACCGAGTCCGACGACGGCATCGCCTCGGGTGAAGCCCGCCCGGCCCAGCACCGACCAGCAGAAGGCCGCGACTTCGACGGCCTTGGCCTGCTCGGCATCCGGGACGGCGATGGTGTGGGCCTCGTAGCCGGCCTCGGTCAGCACCTGGCGCAGTGCCGTCGCCCGGTGCTCCAGCGGCTCCGGGTGGATCACCGCCACCCGGCGGGCGCCGGCCACCAGCTCCGCGACCTGCGCCCAGGCGCCGGAACCGATCCGTACGGTGTACGGCGCGGCGGCGGTGACCTCGACGGTCGTCATGGGGCCGGTCACGACTGGCGTGCTCCGAGGTGTGCCACGATCTCCTCGACGACGTCCTCGATTGGACGCTCGTCGGTCGTGACGGTCACGGTGGCCACCGACTCGTACAGCGGTCGGCGCTGCTCGAGCAACGTCCGCAGCGATCCGCGTACGTTGCCCAGCAGCAGCGGCCGGGCAGTGTTCAGGCCGACCCTGCGGGCCGCCTCGCCGATGCCCACGTCGAGGTGCACGACACGGTGGCCGGCCAGGGATGCGCGGACCTGCTCCGACACCACGGCGCCGCCGCCGAGGCACAGCACGCCCTCGTGCTCGGCGAGCGCACGGGTGACGGCGTCGCGCTCGAGCTGCCGGAAGTGCTGCTCGCCGTCGTCGACGAAGATGTCGGAGATCGAGCTGCCGGTGCTCGCCTCGACGTCGGCGTCGGTGTCACGGAAACCGACGCCCAGGCGCCCCGCCAGGGCCGCGCCGACCGTCGACTTGCCCGCCCCCGGTGAACCGACCAGGACGACCAGGGGCGCGGTCGGCCCGCTCACGCGAAGGCCAGCGAGCAGAGGTAGGAGTCACGGTTGCGGCGGGTCTCTGCCACCGAGTCGCCGCCGAACTTCTCCAGCAGCGCATCGGCGACGACCAGCGCGACCATGGCCTCGGCCACGATCCCGGCCGCCGGCACCGCGCACACGTCCGAGCGCTGGTGGTGGGCGACCGCAGCCTCGCCGGTGGCCACGTCGACCGTCCGCAGTGCTCTGGGGACCGTGGAGATCGGCTTCATCGCGGCGCGTACCCGCAGCAGCTCGCCGGTGGACATCCCGCCCTCGACCCCGCCGGAGCGTCCGGTGGCGCGGCGGATGCGCGACCCGTCGGACACGATCTCGTCATGCGCCAGTGAGCCGCGGGTGCGGGCCAGCTCGAAGCCGTCACCGAGCTCGACACCTTTGATGGCCTGGATGCCCATCAACGCCGCTGCCAGGCGGGCATCCAGCTTGCGGTCCCAGTGCGCGTAGCTGCCCAGCCCCGGCGGCAGGCCCGACACCACCACCTCGACGACGCCGCCGAGGGTGTCGCCGTCCTTCTTGGCCGCGTCCACCTCGGCCACCATGGCCGCACTGGTGTCGCGGTCCAGGCAGCGCAGCGGATCGGCGTCCAGGCCCGCGACATCGTCCGCGGTGGGGACGACGTCAGCCGGCGCCCGGACGGAGCCGAGCTCGATCACGTGGCTGAGGATGGCGACGTCGGCGACCTGCGCGGCGAAGGCTGCGGCCACCGACCCGAGCGCCACACGGGCCGCGGTCTCCCGGGCGCTGGCGCGTTCGAGCACCGGACGGGCCTCGTCGAATCCGTACTTCTGCATGCCGGCGAGGTCGGCGTGCCCCGGACGTGGGCGGGTCAGGGGGGCGTTGCGGGCCTGGCCGGCGAGCTCCTCGGGGTCCACCGGGTCGGCCGCCATCACCAGGGACCACTTGGCCCACTCGCTGTTGGCGATCCGGATCGCCACCGGGCTGCCCATCGTGACGCCGTGACGGATTCCGCCGACCACCTCGAGCTCGTCGGCCTCGAAGCCCATCCGGGCGCCCCGGCCGTAGCCGAGGCGGCGGCGCGCCAGGGCGCCGGCGATCACGTCGGTCGTCACCTCGACTCCGGCCGGCAGACCCTCCAGCACGGCGACCAACGCCGGGCCGTGGGACTCTCCGGCGGTCAACCAACGCAGCATGGCGTCAGTCTTTCACGCGGATCGCGTCCGCCCGCCCCCCGTCTCCCCCGCCCGCGTCCGCCCGCGTCTGCCCGCGTCTGCCCGCGTCTGCCCGCGTCCGCCCGCGTCCGCCCGCGTCTGCCCGCCGAGATCCGAGTCGCTGGTCACCACGTGCCTGGTCCGTGACCATCAGGTCGGATCTCGGCGCAGGTGGGGTCGGCTCGGTCGGCCAGGCGGTCGGGCGGAGGGGCGGCGCAGGTGGGGTTCCGGCGCGTACGTCTCATCCGCCCCGCCAGTCACTCCTGCATCGTCGCTGCCCCAAACGGTTCACCGGATCGCCAATCGGTGAACCGTTTGCGCTAGCGACGGTACGTGTGTGACTCCTGATGCCGGTGTGGCGAGTCCCGCCGCGGTGACAGCGTCACCAGGCCGGGTCGAGACGACGCCACCCGTCATCCAGCCGATCGGGCAGCCCGGTCGCTCCGGCGGCGGCCAACGCAGTTCGCACCCGCTGCAGCACCTGCGCCGGACGCAGCAGCAGGTGGTCGGCGAGGACGACGACGACGGTCCAGCCGTGCTGGCGCAGCCACTCCGCGCGATCGACGTCGCGGACCCGTTGAGCCCGCAGCAGGTGGTGGTCACCGTCGTACTCGATCGCGACCTTCGACCGCGGATAGCTCAGGTCGAGCCTGGCCAGCGGCTCCTGGTCGGTGTCGCACACCGTGAGGTTCGGCTGCGGCTCGGGTAGACCGGAGAGAACGATCAGCAGTCGCAGCAGGGTCTCCATCGGCGAGTCCACCCGCGGCCGAACCAGCCGCGCAGCTCGGCGAGCACGGATGCCGGCCGTACCGGACAACTCGTCGACCGCGGCGATCAGCCCTTCGGGCGAGACCAGCCCGCGCCGGCACAGGGCGTCACCGGTGGTCACCGCGTCCCGCAGTCTGCGGCGGCGAGCGAGGTCGGCGAACGTCGCCACCGGTGCCGTGGTGCGCCGCCCGCCCACCGTGCGCAGGGCAGGGAGCGTGCAGTACGCGTGCCACCCGACACCGGATGTTCGTGGCCGTCGGGCACCATGCGGCAGACCGACGTGCGGGAGGTACGGATCGGGGTCGCCGAGCTCGACCACTCGCCACACGGCGGCGGCGGATGCGAGCACGGCGAAGCTCCCGGGTGGCGCGACCAGCAGCGCTGCATCGAGC
Organism: Actinomycetota bacterium; assembly: GCA_030859165.1. Classification (GTDB taxonomy): domain Bacteria; phylum Actinomycetota; class Actinomycetes; order Propionibacteriales; family Nocardioidaceae; genus JACCXZ01. The sequence goes on along the minus strand of JALZKQ010000107.1, from coordinate 2,512 downwards.
CGCAGCAGTGGGGTGTCGGGTGTCGACGCCGCCACGTAGACCTCCGACAGGACGCGGCGGAACCGTTGCCCGCGCAGCACCTGCCGCTCGATGCCGATTCGGCGCGCCTGCGCCAGCGAGAACGGGCCACCCCGCAGGGCGGCGGGAACATGCGACGCCTGCACGGTCGAAGTCTGGCGCCCCTTTCGTCTGGCCGCGGCCGTCGTCCACAGGCTCGACCTCGACTTCAACGGTTCCGCGTGCCTGCGACAGTGGCCGCGTACATACTCGGGCCCTGTGCCCCGAACCGGAGGAGAAGCCATGAAGGTGGTGGTGACCGGCGGTGCCGGCTTCATCGGCGCCAACACCGCTGCGGTGCTCAGCGGCGCCGGTGTGGAGGTCGTCGTGGTGGACGACCTGTCCAGCGGTCGACGCGACAACGTGGACGGTCTCGACGTCACCTTCCTCGAGGGCAGCGTGCTGGACCGCGAGCTGCTGGACCGTGCGTGCGCCGGCGCGGACGCGATCATCCACCTGGCCGCGGTCCCGTCCGTGCCCCGCTCGGTCGCCGACCCCGTGACCAGCCACCACGCCAACGCAACCGGCACCCTGGAGGTGCTCGAGGCGGCCCGACGGCACGGCCAACCGCACGTCGTGCTCGCCTCGTCCTCGTCGGTCTACGGCGCGAACCCCGAGCTGCCCAAGCACGAGGGACTGCGCACCGCGCCGATGTCGCCGTACGCGGTGAGCAAGCTGGCCACCGAGCAGTACGCGATCGCGTACACGCACTGCTACGGCATGGACGTGCTGGCCCTGCGGTTCTTCAACGTGTTCGGGCCGTTGCAGCCGGCCGGGCACGCGTACGCCGCGGTGGTGCCGGCGTTCGTGGACGCGGCGCTGGCCGGTCGACCGGTGCCGCTGCACGGCGACGGGAGCCAGACCCGGGACTTCACCTTCGTCGGTACGGTCGCGGCCTTGCTGCACCGCGCGGTCGCCGAGCGGGTGTCGGCGCTGGAGCCGGTCAACCTCGCCTTCGGCAGCCGTACGTCGCTGCGCGAGCTGCTCGACCTGATCGAGCGGCTGCTGGGGCGGCCGGTGCAGGTGGAGTCACACCCGGTCCGCGCCGGCGACGTCCCGCACTCCCAGGCCGACAGCGGCCGGCTGCGTGCGCTGTTCTCGGGGGTGGAGCCGGTTGCGCTGGAGGAGGGCGTGCGCGCGACGATCGAGTGGTTCGAGAGCGAGCGGGTACGGCCTCAGGTGTGATCGCGTCGCTGCAGCGGCCGGGCGGGCGCACCCACCACGGTGACTCCCGGGGCGACGTCGCGGGTGACCACCGCCCCGGCACCGACGAAGGCGCCGGCGCCCACCGTGCGGCCCTGCAGCACGCAGGCAGCGCTGCCGACCGTGACCCCCTCCCCGAGCCGCACCGAACCGGACACGTTCGCCCCGGGATAGACGGTCACCCGGTCGGCCAGCACCGCGTCGTGCCCGACGGTCGCGTTGTACTGCACCTGGCAGTGCGCGCCGGCGTGGACCGAGCTGGACACGTGCGCCCCGCCCATCACCAGGCTGCCGGGACCGAACGTGGTCTGCGGTGCGACGATCGCCCGCGGGTGCACGATCGTGCGCGGGAGCAGGCCGCGGGCACCGAGCAGCGCCGCCAGCCGCTCGCGGACGAGGGGGGCAGCGACGGCGACGAGGTAGTGCTCCCCCGGCTCGGCCTCGTCGGGACTCAGCACCGGCAGCCCGCGGACCTGCTGGCCGGCGAGGTGGTCGTCGACGAAGCAGCGCACCTCGACACCCACCGCGAGGCAGCAGTCCAACGCCTCGCGGCCCACGCCTCCCGCACCCGCGATGATCACGGTGGCATCCTGCCCCAGTGAGCCACACACTCGGTAGCGGCCCGGTGGGCGTCCTGCTGGCGGCGACCCTGGCCGGGTGGGCGCTGCTGTCCACGCCGGATGCACCCGCCGGGGTGGAGTTCGCGGCCGTGCTGCTGCTGGGGGTGCTGGGGACCCTCGGGGGGTACGCGCTCGCGCGCTGGCGGGCGACCGCGGTGGGGGTCGCGCTGCCGGTCGGGGTGGGGGCTGCCTTCGTCGCCGGGCTGCCCGGGTCTCTGGACGCCAGCGCGGCGGCACCCCCGCTGGGCTACGCCAACGCCAACGCGGCGCTGCTCACGATCGCGACCGCAGCAGCACTGCTGGCCGCCGGTCACGTCAAGGACCGGTCCCGTACGTGGTGGATCGTCGCTGCGGTGGCGCTGAGCGCGGTGTCGTTCGGCTCCGCGTCGCGGGCGGGGTTGGCCTCGTGCCTGCTGCTGCTGGCGCTGTGGCCGCGGCTGCGTTCGCTGGGCGTCGGGACGTGGCGGTGGCTGTCCGCGGCCGTGCTGGTCGGGGCGGTCGCGGTCACGGTGCTGGTGGGCGCCACGGGCTCGGACTCCGACCGCAGCATGGTGGCCGCGCGCGCGGTGCCGACGCTCGTCGACGACACGTTCAGCGGGACGCGAGCCGCGCTGTGGGGCGACGCGCTGGAC
>JALZKQ010000008.1 GCA_030859165.1 Actinomycetota bacterium | reverse complement strand
TTTGTCGTAGCCATTCTCGACTGCCGCGGCGAGACCCACTAGGGCCACCCTCGCCGCGGAGTTCGGTGTTTGGCCCGGAACCGCCGCGAGGACGAAGCGCCACCCGCACGTCACTCCTTCGCATCGATCCCGTTGCATGCACCCGCTGGCGCGATCCGCTGGCCGGGACCGTTGCACCGTCGGTTCAGGCACCGAACATCTCCGTCCCAGCACCCGAGCCTTCAAGGAGCGCACCCGATGTACGACATGTATCCCGACTGGGGACCGGCGCAGCACCGCCAGGACAGCGAGGCGCTGTACCGACCCGTGCAGACCGCCCTGGACCTGCGTGACAACGGTGGCGAGCGTCCGGACGACAACTGAGAGTCGGCGGTCGCCGGACGTGTGCTAGGGGTGGTGGTATGACGAGTTTTTCTCTCGCCGTGGTGGGCGGTGACGGTATCGGCCCCGAGGTGACCGCGCAGGCCCTCACCGTGCTCGACGCCGTCGGCCCGCGCCATGGCATCAGCTTCGTCCCGACCTCGTACGACCTCGGCGCCCAGCGCTACCTCGACACCGGCGAGGTGCTGCCGGATGCGGTGCTGGAGGAGATCCGCGGTCACGACGCGATCCTGCTCGGTGCTGTGGGCGGACGCCCCGGTGACCCGAACCTGCCGCCCGGGCTTCTCGAGCGCGGTCTGCTGCTGCGGTTGCGCTTCGAGCTCGACCACTACGTGAACCTGCGCCCCTCCGTGTTGCTGCCCGGCACCGTGTCACCGCTGGCCGAGCCCGGCGACATCGACTTCGTGGTCGTGCGTGAGGGCACCGAGGGGCCGTACGCAGGGACCGGCGGCACGATCCGGGCGGGCACACCGGCCGAGATCGCCACCGAGGTCAGCGTCAACACCGCGTACGGTGTCGAGCGCGTCGTCCGGGACGCCTTCCTGCGCGCGAGCGCCCGGCCACGGGCGCACCTGACGCTGGTGCACAAGACGAACGTCCTGGCGTTCGCCGGGGCACTGTGGAGCCGTGTCGTCGCCGCGATCGCGCCGGAGTTCCCGCAGGTCAGCGTCGACTACCTGCACGTCGACGCGGCCACCATGTTCCTCACCACCGAACCCACCCGCTTCGACGTGATCGTCACCGACAACCTGTTCGGCGACATCCTCACCGACCTCGCCGCAGCGGTGACCGGCGGCATCGGGCTGGCGGCCAGCGCCAACATCAACCCCGAGCGCACGGCTCCGTCGATGTTCGAGCCGGTGCACGGCTCGGCGCCCGACATCGCCGGGCAGCACAGGGCCGACCCGACTGCGGCGATCCTGTCCGCGGCACTGCTGCTCGACCACCTCGGCGAGCCGCAGGCGGCCACCGACGTGGAGCACGCGGTCCGCTCCGAGCTGAGCGAGCGGGCGGCTGCGGGACTGTCCGGGCGGCCTCGCAGCACCGAGCAGGTCGGTGCTGCGATCGCGGCCCGGGCCGCTGACGGCGTACCCGTCGACGCCTGACCCGCAGCCTGCCACCACACCTGATCCCGCGCCGGGAGGTCCGCTACCGTGCACGCCATGACTGCCGCACCATCGTTCACCGTCGAACCCACCGCCACCCCGACATCGGACGAGCAACGCCAGCAGATCCTGTCCGCCCCCGGGTTCGGCCTGCACTTCTCCGACCACATGTTCACCGGCACGTGGACCCCTGGCGAGGGTTGGCACGACGGTCGGGTGCATGCGTACGGCCCGCTGTTGCTCGACCCGGCGACGGCGGTGCTGCACTACGCCCAGGAGATCTTCGAGGGCATGAAGGCCTACGTCCACCCTGACGGCTCGATCTGGACGTTCCGTCCCGAGGTCAACGCGGCCCGGTTCCGGCGGTCGGCCCGCCGGCTGGCTCTGCCGGAAATGTCGACCGAGTGGTTCGTGGGCGCGGTGGACGCCACCATCCGCACCGATCGCGCCTGGGTGCCCAGCGGGGGCGAGATGAGCCTGTACGTCCGGCCCTTCATGTTCGCCTCCGAGGTCTTCCTCGGGGTGCGGCCGAGCCGCCAGGTGACGTTCTGCGTCATCACCAGCCCCGCCGGCGCGTACTTCGCCCAGGGCGTGAAGCCGGTGTCGATCTGGCTGTCGACGCAGTACAACCGCGCCGGCGCGGGCGGGACGGGGGCCGCGAAGTGCGGTGGCAACTACGCGGCGAGCCTGCTGCCCCTGCGTGAGGCCGCTGAGCAGGGCTGTGACCAGGTCGCGTTCCTGGATTCGGTGGAGCACACCTGGGTCGAGGAGCTCGGCGGCATGAACCTGTTCTTCGTCTCCGACGACGGCTCGATCGTGACGCCGGAGCTGTCCGGGACCATCCTCGAGGGCATCACCCGCAGCTCCATCCTCACGTTGGCCGCAGACCTCGGGCACAAGGTCGAGGAGCGCCGCGTCTCGATCGAGGAGTGGCGCGACGGGGTGGCCAGCGGCCGCATCGCCGAGGTCTTCGCCTGCGGGACCGCAGCCGTCGTGACCCCGGTCGGCACCCTGAAGTGGGACGGTGGACAGATCGGCACCCGCGAGCGGGCCGGGCCGGTGACGCTGTCGATCCGCGACCGGCTGCTCGACCTGCAGTACGGCCGCGCCGAGGATCCGCACCACTGGATGCACCGCGTGGCATGAGCGGCACCAACTCCCCACGGCAATTTGTCACTGCCCATGGGAGGCAACCCGTGGGCGGTGAGGTTTACCAGGGGACCCTGGTAAACCTCAGCCGGTGACGCACACAGGCTGAGATCCCGGGTCCGCTCAGGGCGATCCCGGACCCGACGACGCCCGCACAGACCGGCCGCTTCCGTACGCTGTGCGAGAGGGCAAGATCGGTGGGTGGTGGCGTGGAACGGGTGGGGGAGTACCGGCTGCTGCGGCAGATCGGCGAGGGCGGCATGGGTGTCGTCCACCTCGCCCTGGCGCCGGACAACGGTCGCGTCGCGGTCAAGGTGCTGCGCCCGCAGGTCATCGGGGACCGGGAGGCCCGCCAGCGGCTGGAGCGGGAGGTCGCGGCGATGCGCCGCATCCGCAACCCGCGGGTCGCGGAGTGCCTGGACGCCGACCCGTGGGGTCAGCCTCCGTACGTCGTGACCCGCTTCGTTGCCGGGCTGTCCCTCGCCGAGCACGTTGCCGAGTACGGGCCGATGCCCGCCGGGCGGCTGATTCGCTTTGCCCAGGGGGCTGCCCAGGCCATCGCGTCAGTGCACGCGGCCGGCATCCTGCACCGTGACATCAAGCCGTCGAACGTGCTGCTGGACCGCGACCAGCCGGTCCTCATCGACTTCGGCCTCGCGATGGCGGGTGACGAGTCGCGGATGACGCACGCGGGCTGGGTCTTCGGCACCCCCTCGTACCTCGCTCCGGAGATCGTGCTCGGTGACGACCCGTTGCCTGCCGCCGACATCCACGCGTGGGCCGCGACGGTGATCTTCGCGGCCACCGGACGCAGTCCGTACGGGAGCGGTCCCGCGGTCGCCGTGCTCGACCGGATCCGCCGCGCGGAGTACGCACTTGGAGACGTGCCGGGTCCCCTGGTGCCGCTGCTCACGCGGTGCCTGGACACCCAGCCGCATCAGCGTCCCACCGCGGTCGAGCTGTGCACGTGGCTCGAGGCGCTGGGAGGCACCGAGAGCGCCGAGGCCACCCAGACCTGGTCGCGAGTCGACGACGGTGTCCTTCCCTCGCCCGCGGAGCCCGACGCCGAGCTGACGTCCGTCCGCTCCGTCGGCCACCCCCTGGGCGCGCCGTCATCCGGGGCGCCGTCGCCGGCGACGTCTCGACCCGGCGGGCCGCCTCGAACACTCGCGCCGCCGTACCCGCAGCAGCCCCTGGAACCCGGTGTGCCCGCGCAGCCAGAGTCACCGGTAGCCCATGTCGTCCGTACGGCCGCCGTCGTGCTGATCGGTGTCCTGCTCGCCGGTGCCTACGCGGTCGTCCCGTTCGTCACCGCTGTCGCCGTCGCGGTGACGCTCGTGACGCTGCGGGCCGACATCACCACACGCCGAAGCCGGTTGCGGCGCGAGCAGCGCCGTGGCCCCAGGATCCGGGACTCCACGCTCAGCGTGCTCGGCTGGCCGGTGCACGCGCTACGGGCCCTGCCGGTGGCGCTGCTGGCGGTGGCACTGGCGCTGCTGCTCGCGCTCGGGCTCGACGCCATCGTCGGCGTGCTCGGTCCGGAGGTCGGCAGCGAGGCCGGTCTGGTGGGCGGTGCGGTGTTCGCGTTGGCCATCGCGATCGGCCCGGCGACGTGGACGCTGCGAGCGAGCGGTCACAGGATGGCGCCCGCGACCCTCACGCCCAGCGCCGCCGCCGCGACCACCATCTCGATGCTGCTCGTGCTCTCGGTGCTGGTGCTCGTGCTGGCCGAGGTGACGCCCACCGGCTGGTTCCCGCTCGCCGAGGCTCCGTGGCTCGGCGCTCGCCGGCTGCTGCCGTGACGGCTGCGTGAGCGAGGGGGTCCCCCGTGCTGATAGGTCCGCCGCAGGGGTCCCCGTCGCTAGTCCGCCGTAGGTCCGCCGCGGTCCGCCGCCGTGGCCTGTGGTCGCTCAGCCGAACAGATCGTCCGCGGGCGCTCCGGTGACCCGCAGGACGCCGGCCCCGTCTGCGCCGGTGTCGAGGGCCAAGTGCAGCTCGGTGGTGCGGGCCAGTGTCGGGTCCGCGGCATCCACCGGCTCGGCGTACGCCGCAGCCACGTCGGCCAGCGACAGCGTGAGGATCGCGGGCAGCCGCAGCTCGCGGGCGTGACCCGTCTGCGGTGACTCGGCAACGGACAGGCCCCGTACGAGCACGTGCGCAAGTCCGTTCAGGGTGGCGTCCCACGCAGGCAGGTGCCCCGCGTCGAGTCCGGTGGCACACAGCTCGGGCAGGCCGAAGCGGGCCAGTCCGTGGGTGCGGGTGCCCAGTCCGGTGTCCTGCTCGTGGAAGCGGTCCAGGACGATCCAGTCGACGGTCCGCGGCGACGCACTCCCGGGATCGGTGACCGGCCAGACGCGGGGGATCGCCGTGTCGATCACGACGTCCTCGTCGCGCGCCAGCAGCACGGCGGCGGCGCGGACCGCGACCTGGGCGGACAGCGACTGCTCGTGCGGACGGACCAGCGCGATCGCGATGCCGGCCCGCGCCACCCGTACCCGCGACCGCGACAGTTCGTCGGCGCCGAGGGCCGCGAGCAGCTCCACCGGCGGGACCGGCGCCTGGGTCAGGTCGTCCATGACGATCGTGCGCAGGTCTCCGGCGTGCAGTTCCAGCGCCGCGCTGGTGTCGGCGTGCAGCCGGTGCGCACTGGCCGAGATCACCCGGTCGGGATCGCCGTCGACGGGGTCCGCACGCAGCACGAGCGCCGTTGCCACCTGCCGCGCGGGCAGCGCGATCCGCACCGTTGCGGCGGGCTCGACGGACTCGGGCATCCGGCAACGCTACCGGGGCCGCCAAAGCGGCTGCCGCCCGCATCATGAGACAGGTTTACCCCGTGGTGGACGCTCGCTGCCAGACTCGTCCGCATGCAGCGCCGGAGCATCATCATCGTGCAGCGCGTGCGGAGGAGCGGCTGACCCGCTCACCCGTACGCGCCGACCTCTCGTACCCACGGGAGGTTTTTTGTTTGTCGGTTAGCCCACCGACACCGCCCATCCCGAAGGACGCCACCGTGACCGCCGACTTCCACGTGTACGACACGACCCTGCGCGACGGTGCCCAGCAGGAGGGGCTGAACCTCTCGGTCGCCGACAAGCTCGCGATCGCCGGGCACCTCGACGATCTCGGAGTCGACTACATCGAAGGTGGCTGGCCCGGTGCCGTCCCCAAGGACACGGAGTTCTTCGCCCGTGCCCGTACCGACCTGCGGCTCGAGCACGCCACGCTGGTCGCCTTCGGCTCGACCCGACGGGCCGGCGCCCGGGCTGCTGAGGATCCGCAGGTCGCGGCGCTGCGCGAGTCCGGGGCCGACGTGGTCTGCCTGGTCGCCAAGAGCCATGTGGGTCACGTGGAGCGGGCGCTGCGGACCACGGTGGAGGAGAACCTCACGATGGTCGCAGACACGGTGGCGCACCTACGCGCGCACGGGCAGCGGGTGTTCGTGGACCTCGAGCACTTCTTCGACGGCTACCGCGACGACCCCGACCACTCCCGGGCAGTCATCCGGGCCGCCGCACGGGCCGGCGCCGAGGTGGTCGTGCTGTGCGACACCAACGGGGGGATGCTGCCACCTCAGGTCGCTGAGATCGTGGCGGGCGTCGACACGCTCGGGGCCCGTCTGGGCATCCACTGCCACAACGACACCGGCTGCGCCGTCGCGAACTCAATGGCCGCGATCGAGGCCGGCGCCAGCCACGTCCAGGGTACCGTCAACGGCTACGGGGAGCGGACCGGCAACGCCGACTTGCTCACCGTCGTGGCCAACCTGGAGCTCAAGCTCGGGCGTACGGTGCTCCCTCCTGGGGCGTTGCGCGACGCGAGCCGTATCTCCCACGCCATCGCCGAGGTCACCAACGTGCCACCGAGCTCGCGTCAGCCCTACGTCGGCGTCTCGTCCTTCGCCCACAAGGCCGGGTTGCACGCCAGCGCGATCAAGGTCGATCCCAACCTGTACCAGCACGTCGATCCACAGGCCGTCGGCAACGACATGCGCCTGCTGGTCAGCGAGATGGCCGGACGGGCCAGCATCGAGCTCAAGGGCAAGGAGCTCGGCTTTGACCTGTCCGGCGACGCTGAACTGGTGACCCGAGTGATCGACAAGGTCAAGGAGCTCGAGCGCTCCGGCTACACCTTCGAGGCCGCCGACGCGTCGTTCGAGCTGCTGCTGGCGCACCAGGTCGAGGGAGTACGCCCGGCGTACTTCGACGTGGAGTCGTGGCGGGTCATCACCGAGTCGTCGTCGCGGCCGGGGCAGGAGGCGCTTTCCGAGGCCACGGTCAAGCTGCATGGCGGCGGCCTGCGCATCGTCGTGACCGGGGAGGGCAACGGTCCGGTCAACGCACTCGACCACGCGCTGCGCCAGGCCCTCGGCCAGGCCTATCCCGCCGTGGCCGGTTTCCACCTGACCGACTACAAGGTCCGCATCCTCGACCAGGGCCACGGCACCGACGCGGTCATCCGGGTGCTGATCGAGACGACCGACGGCAGCGACAGCTGGGTGACCGTCGGTGTGGGGCACAACATCGTCGAGGCGTCCTGGCAGGCGCTGCTCGACGCAGTCACCTACGGGCTGCGCGCGCACCGGGTCGCCCCGGTCCGTGCTGGCTGAGCGGGCACGAACGCGCGTGTCACGGCTGCACCGTCTCAGCGCTGGTCGAGCGGATGCCGCCACCGCAACTCACCGAAGCGGGCGAAGCCGCGGTCCTTGCTGATCCACGTCGCCCCGTGCTCGACCGCGAGGGCAGCATGCGGTGCGTCGGCGACCAGGTTGCCTCGGGCATCGGCGGAGCGGCAAAGCCGGTCGACGACCTGCCAGTTCGCCGGTCCAGGACCCAGCGTCACGACCCCTGGGTGCTCGCGCAGCCTGGTTGACTCGCCCAGCGCCCGTACCAGCGAGGTGGGGGAAGAGAAGACCCGTGGATGGGTCAGGACTCGAACCGCGCCACCGAGGACCGCGTCACTGACGCCCAGGGACTCGGGATCCTTCACCGCCGACTCCAGCCACTGCCTCATCGCTTCGTGGTCGGGTGCGTCTGCCCGGAACGCCGAAACGACGACGCTGACGTCAACGGCGAGCATCGGCGTCCATCAGCTCGAGCAGCATGCGTACGACGATCAGGCTGCCGGACGATCCCGGCGACGCAGCGTGGCGATGCGGATATGTCACCGCCGTGGATCGCGAACAATGCGGGCCTCCCCCATCGGCGGGGTGGGCGCAATGACCTGACGGCGGCGAGCGTCGGTTGCACTGGTGGACCTCGCCCGGGACGTACCCGCCGGCGCACCTGGGGACGCTGCGGCGCGACCGGCTGGGTAGGGTTCGGGCCGTGCGCATCGCGAGATTTGCCCGAGCAGACGACGAGCCCCGCTACGGCCTGGTGGGTGACGACGACGGGACGCAGATGCTGGCCGTGCTCGCCGGTGACCCGCTCTACGTGGGCATCTCGCTGACCGGGGACAAGGTGCCCGTCGAGGAGGTACGGCTGCTGGCGCCCGTGTTGCCGCGCAGCAAGGTCGTCGGCATCGGCCGCAACTACGCCGAGCACGCGGCCGAGCTCGGCAACGAGCTGCCGACCGAACCACTGGTGTTCCTCAAGCCGAACACGTCGGTCGTCGGCCCGAACGACCCGGTCGTGTACCCGAAGCAGACGCAGGACCTGCACTTCGAGGGCGAGCTGGCCGTGGTCATCGGCCGGATCTGTCGGGATGTGCCCGTGGACGACGTGTCCAAGGTGGTGCACGGCTACACGATCGGCAACGACGTCACCGCCCGTGACCTGCAGAACCGGGACGGCCAGTGGGCCCGCGCCAAGGGGTTCGACTCCTTCTGCCCGCTGGGACCCTGGATCGAGACCGATCTCGACGTCACCGACCTGGCCGTGCGCACGACTCTGAACGACGAGCCCCGGCAGGACGGGCGCACTTCGCAGCTCGTCTTCGACGTGCCGACCCTCGTCGCGCACGTGTCGAGCTTCATGACACTGCTGCCCGGTGACGTCATCCTCACCGGCACCCCCGCCGGCGTGGGTCCGATGGTGCCCGGTGACCGCGTCTCGGTGAGCATCGACGGCATCGGCACCCTGACCAACCAGGTGGTGTCGTCGTGAGCGGCGAAGGCGGCGCGCGAGCCGCGAGCGGGCAAGCCGGAGCGCGACATCAGGGCATGAGTGCCGTACGGGTGCGGTTCTGTCCCTCGCCGACCGGCAACCTGCATGTCGGCAACGTGCGGACCGCGCTGTTCAACTGGGCCTACGCCCGACACACCGGCGGCACGTTCGTACTCCGGGTGGAGGACACCGACGCCGCCCGGGACTCCGAGGGCTCGTACCAGGGCCTGCTGGAGTCGCTGCGCTGGCTCGGGCTGGAGTGGGACGAGGGTCCCGAGGTGGGCGGACAGCATGGCCCCTACCGGCAGTCCGAACGCTCGGCCGTGTACACCGGCGTGGTGGCGCGGTTGCTGGACTCCGGTCGCGCGTACCTCTGCTACAGCACCCCCGAAGAGGTGGAGCAGCGGCGGCGCGCAGCCGGCACCGAGGGCGGGCCGACCGGCTACGACAACTACTGCCGCGACCTGACCCGGGAGCAGGTCGACGCGTACGTCGCGCAGGGGCGCAAGCCCGTCGTGCGCTTCCGGATGCCCGACGAGCCGATCGTCTTCGACGACCTGGTGCGCGGCGAGATCCGGTTCGAGGCCGAGCACGTGCCCGACTACGTGATCGTGCGCGCCAACGGCCAACCGCTGTACACGCTGACCAACCCGGTGGACGACGCGACCATGGCGATCACCCACGTGCTGCGCGGCGAGGACCTGCTCAGCTCGACGCCGCGCCAGATCCCGCTGCACCGTGCGCTGGTCGAGCTCGGCATCAGCGCCGGTGAGGTCCCGCGCTACGGCCACCTGCCGTTCGTCATGGGTCCGGGCAACAAGAAGCTGTCCAAGCGCGACCCGGGCGGGGGTCTGCTGGCCTACCGCGAACGCGGGTTCCTGCCCGAGGGACTACTGAACTACCTCGCGCTGCTGGGCTGGTCGATCGGTGGCGACCGTGAGTTCTTCGCCCTGGCCGAGATGGGTCAGGCCTTCGACGTGGCGCGGGTCAACCCGAACCCTGCGCAGTTCGACCTCAGGAAGGCCGAGGCCATCAACGGCCAGCACGTACGCCGGCTCGGACCGGCCGACCTCGCCGGGCGGCTGGTCCCGTACCTGCAGGCCCGCGGGGCGCTCGGCGCGCAGCCGACCGACGACGAGCTGTCGCTGCTCACGCAGGCGGCGCCCCTGGTGCAGGAGCGGATGGCTGTGCTCGTCGAGGGTGCCGACATGCTGCGATTCCTGTTCGCGGGCGACGCCGACTTCCGCGTCGACGACGCCGACCGGGCCAAGACGCTGGACGCCGCCGGCCTCGACGTGGTGCGCGCGGCGCACGGATCCCTGGTCGACCTGTCGACGTGGGACACCCCGTCGATCGAGGCGGCCCTGCGTGCGGCGCTGATCGAACAGCTCGGTCTGAAGCCCCGTCGCGCCTTCGCTCCGGTACGGGTGGCGGTGACCGGCGCCACGGTGTCCCCGCCCCTGTTCGAGTCGATGGAGCTGCTCGGTCGGGAGCGTTCGTTGGCGCGCCTCGAGGCGGCGCTGCACGGCTGATGAGTGGCCCCGACCAGTTTTGGAGGCCGACCGGCCCTCGGGTAAAGTCTGCGCTTGGCTCCGCCAGCCGACCCTCGTCGACTCGTGCGGATCTCCCATGGGGTATGGGGTAATTGGCAGCCCGGCTGGTTCTGGTCCAGTTAGTCTAGGTTCGAGTCCTAGTACCCCAGCGGTTGGACCTGATCCGGCTCGGATAGGGTTTCAGCCCGGTCACGGCCCCGTTGTGTAGCGGCCTAGCACGTCGCCCTCTCAAGGCGGTAGCGCGGGTTCGAATCCCGTCGGGGCTACGGCAACGAGACCCCCTCTGACCTGCGCAAGCAGGTCGGGAGGGGGTCTCGTCACGTCAGCTGCTGGATGTCAGTAGCTGTAGGAACCGTCGACCCACCGGATCCGGATGGTGTCCGAGACATCTTCGTCGTCGCAGCCGTCGGCGTCGGCGTCGGCGTCGCACACGACCCGCTGCCGACCACTACCTGAGTTGTTGTTCATCCGGGCGTGGAACTCGTCGTCGCCGGGCGCGCCGGTCTCCTGGTAGCCCGACTGGAAGCAGAGGTCGTCGCCGTCCCCGTCGGTGTCACTGGGGACGGAGTACTTCTCTCCCGGCCCATCCGGGTCGGGACAGGCGCTGATGTAGCCGGCGCCGAAGCTCTGGAACGATGCCGGACCGTCAGCCTTGTTGCCGTTCATGTCCAAGAAGCACGCGTCGTTGTGCACGTTGCGGTTGCCCGGGTTCCCGCTGGCCTTGGTGCTGATGCGCTGGCGGTCGTACTGGTCGGGACTGAAGCAACTGGAGTTGGGGTCGACGTTCGGGTTCGCACCGGCGTCGCCGTTGACGTACGACGCGGCCCGGAAGGCTCCCTGACCACCGTCGTCGCCGTCGTCGTTCCAGCCGCCCCCGTCGTGGGATGCGAGTGCGCCGGTCGCACCGACGGCGAGCGCGCCGATGCTGACGCAGGTCAGGACTGCTGCTCGTGAAAAGCTCATGCTCGGTCTCCTTGGGCTGTGTGTCGGGCTCGAGCCGGACACTCGCTGGTGAATACGGATGCACCGGCTGGTGTGTTCACGCCGGTGGCCGCCGAGCGGATGGTCTCCAGGTCCGATTCCCGCGAGTCGCTGTCGCCCGGGCACGCCATGATGGGGGCGTGACCACCGCGATGCACCTCGATGCCGAGCGCTGCTACCGCGCCGTGGCCAGTCGGGACAGCCGCTTCGACGGAATGTTCTTCACCGGTGTCCGGACGACCGGGATCTACTGCCGCCCGTCCTGTCCGGCCATCACGCCCCGGCGACGCAACGTGGCCTTCTATGCCACCTCGGCCGCGGCGCACGCGGACGGTTTGCGGGCGTGCAAGCGGTGCCTGCCCGACGCCACGCCGGGGTCGCCGGAGTGGGACGTGCGCGCCGACGCGGTCGGTCGGGCGATGCGCCTGATCCGTGACGGCGTCGTCGAGCGCGACGGGGTGATCGGACTGGCCGCCCGACTGGGCTACAGCCAGCGCCACGTCACCCGACTGCTGCACGCCGAGCTGGGGGCCGGCCCGCTGGCCATCGCCCGAGCCGCCCGCGCCCAGGCGGCGCGGGTGCTCGTGGACACCACCGATCTCGGCCTGGCGGACATCGCGTTCGCGGCCGGCTTCTCCTCCGTGCGGCAGTTCAACGACACGATGCGTGAGGTGTACGCGTGCACGCCGAGCGCGCTGCGTGCTGGCGCGCGCACCCGCGATCCCGCGGTCGGCGCGGGAGGCACCGGTCGGGTACGGCTGCGCCTGGCGGTGCGGCAGCCCTTCGATGCCCGACAGGTACTCGGATTCCTCGCGGCCCGTGCAGTGCCTGGACTCGAGCAGTCAGACGATGTCACGTACTGCAGGACCCTGCGCCTGCCGCACGGCGTGGGGCGGGTCGTGCTGCACATCCAGCACGACCATGTCGAGGCCGACCTGCGGCTGGCCGAGTTACGAGACCTCGGCGCTGCCGTCGCCGCCTGCCGTGCGCTGCTCGACCTCGACGCCGACCCACGCGCCGTCGACGACCTGCTCGGCGCCGACCCGGTGCTCGCGCCGTTGGTCGCCGCGCGTCCTGGGACCCGGGTGCCTGGTCACGTCGACGGCTTCGAGCTCGCCGCCCGGGCAGTGCTCGGCCAGCAGGTCACCGTCCGTGGCGCGACGACCCTGTTGGCGCGCCTCGTACGCGCCCACGGACAGCGGCTCGACGACGGTCCGGACTGGTTGTTCCCGACGCCGGAGACCCTCGCCGAAGCCGACCCGACGGGCTTCTCCGTACCCGGATCGCGCGGCGCAGCCCTGGTGGCTCTGGCCCGCGCGGTCGCCAGCCGGGATCTCGAGCTCGACCGGGGTGCCGATCGCGAGGACACCGCCGCCGCCCTCGTCGCGCTGCCCGGCATCGGGCCGTGGACCGCCGGCTACGTCGCCATGCGTGCGCTGGGCGATCCGGACCGGTTCCTGCCCGGTGACGTGGTCCTGCGCCAGGCCCTCAGCTCGCTCGGACTGCCCGCGACGGGATCCGCCTGTGCACAACGCGCAGCCGGCTGGCGGCCCTGGCGCTCGTACGCCGTGATGCACCTGTGGCGCCATGCGGCTGCCACGTCCACCGGACAGGAGACCGACACATGAGCACACCCACGACCTGGAGCGAGCTGGAGTCGCCGGTCGGCCCGCTGCGCATCTTCAGCGACGGGCAGGCGGTGACAGCCCTCGGGTTCGCGCCGTTCCGCAGCCCGCTCGCGGGTGCACGCGAGGGCGATGACGCGGTCCTGGTACGTGCGCGCATCCAACTGCAGGAGTACTTCGCCGGTGAGCGCCGCGACTTCGACCTGGCGCTCGCCCCTGCGGGCACCGCCTTCCGGCGGCGGGTGTGGGCCGCGCTGCGCGGCATCCCCTACGGCCAGACCGCCTCGTACGGGCAGATCGCGGCGCGCCTGGGAATGGCCTCCGGCGCCTCGCGTGCCGTCGGGGGAGCCAACGGAGCCAACCCGATCGCGATCGTGGTGCCCTGCCACCGTGTCATCGGTGCCGACGGCACGCTCACCGGCTTCGCCGGCGGCTTGGAGCGCAAACGGGCGTTGCTCGACCTCGAGGGTGTCGCGACCGCACCTGCGTTGTTCTGAGCCGGACGGGCGCCGGGCTCCACTTCGCACTCCCGAGACGTCACGCGTCGCGGCCGACCACCTCGTAGCGCAGCCCGCGGCTGCCGAACATCCGGTGTCCTTGCCAGGCTGGTCCTTGAGCGCGGCGACGCCCCCGGTGGGCATCCGCGCGCCGCACGGTGGTGGTTGGCTGCGGTTTACCAGGGTCCCTTGGTAAACCGCACCGCCCATGGGTTGCAACCCATGGGCGGTGAAAAGTACCAGGGTCCCCTGGTAAACCGAGCTGACCCAGGGTGCCCGCGCAGCTGCGGCGCGCTATTCGCCCGGGCGGCGCAGCGCCTGGGAGAGGCGCTCCGCGGCGGCCATGACGGCGGGTGCGTGCATCCGGCCGGGCTGGCGGGACAGTCGCTCGATGGGACCCGACACCGACACCGACGCCACGACCTTGCCGGACGCAGCGCGTACGGGTGCCGACACCGAGGCGACGCCGGGCTCGCGCTCACCGACGCTCTGGGCCCACCCGCGGCGCCGGATCCCGGCCAGTGCGGCCGCCGAGAACGCGGCGCTCTGCAGGCCCCGATGCATGCGCTCCGGATCCTCCCAGGCAAGCAGTATCTGGGCGGAGGAACCCGCCGACATGGTCAGCTGGCTACCGACCGGCACGCTGTCGCGCAGGCCGCTGGGACGGTCTGCCGCGGCGACGCAGACCCGGAACTCCCCCTGGCGGCGAAACAGCTGGGCGGACTCTCCGGTGATGTCGCGCAACCGCGCGAGGACCGGGCCGGCAGTGGCCAGCAGACGGTCCTCACCGGCGGCCGCCGCGAGCTCGCTCAGCCGCGGGCCGAGCACGAAACGGCCCTGGCTGTCGCGGCCCACCAGACGATGGTGCTCCAGCGCGACAGCCAGTCGATGAGCCGTAGGTCGTGCCAGACTGGTGCTGGCGACCAGGCTGGCCAGCGTGGCCGGACCCGACTCCAGGGCCGCGAGCACGAGCGCGGCTTTGTCCAGGACGCCGACTCCGCTAGAGTTGTCCATGCCTCGATATTGCCGTCTCGCATGCTGAAACGCAAGTATGCCTCGGCGATCGGGAGCGACGCCGGTTGGAGCCGCCCGTACCGGCGCGGGCACGGAAGGCTCGAGGAGACTCACCATGGGAAGGACCCTTGCCGAGAAGGTTTGGGACGACCACGTTGTCCGATCCGCCGACGACGAGCCGGACCTGTTGTTCGTCGACCTGCACCTCGTGCACGAGGTGACCAGCCCGCAGGCCTTCGACGGCCTGCGCGAGGCGGGGCGCCCGGTGCGACGGCCAGACCTCACCATCGCGACCGAGGACCACAACATTCCCACGGTCGACGTCGACCAGCCGATCGCGGATCCGGTGTCGCGCACCCAGGTGGAGACGCTGCGCCGCAACTGCGCGGAGTTCGGTGTCCGGTTGCATCCGCTCGGTGACGTCGATCAGGGCATCGTGCACATCATCGGTCCGCAGCTCGGGCTCACCCAGCCCGGCATGACGGTCGTCTGCGGCGACTCGCATACGTCCACGCACGGAGCCTTCGGTGCGCTCGCGTTCGGCATCGGCACCAGCGAGGTCGAGCACGTCCTCGCCACCCAGACCCTGACCCAGGCCCGTCCCAAGACGATGGCGGTGACCGTCGAGGGCGACCTGCCGCACGGGGTCTCGGCCAAGGACCTCGTGCTGACGCTCATCGCGCAGGTGGGCACCGGCGGCGGGCAGGGGTACGTCGTGGAGTACCGCGGCGAGGCGATCCGGTCGCTGTCCATGGAAGCCCGCATGACGATCTGCAACATGTCGATCGAGTGGGGCGCCAAGTCCGGCCTGATCGCTCCGGACGAAACCACCTTCGCGTACCTGCAGGGACGCCCGCACGCACCGCAGGGCCAGGACTGGGATGCAGCGGTCGCACACTGGCGTCGGCTGGTCACCGACGACGACGCGGAGTTCGACCACGAGGTCGTGCTGCACGCGCAGGACCTCGCGCCGTTCGTCACCTGGGGCACCAACCCGGGTCAGGGTGTCGCGCTGTCGGCGAGCGTGCCGTTCCCGGAGGACTTCGCCGACGCGAACGATCGGGTGTCTGCCGCGCGGGCGCTGGAGTACATGGACCTGCAGGCCGGTACGCCGATGCGCGACATCGCCGTGGACACGGTCTTCGTGGGGTCGTGCACCAACGGCAGGATCGAGGACCTGCGGACGGTCGCCGACATCATCAGGGGCCGACGGGTCGCCGACTCGACCAGGATGCTCGTGGTCCCCGGTTCGGCCCGCGTGCGTCTGGAGGCCGAGGCCGAGGGGCTCGACGTCGTCTTCAAGGCCGCCGGTGCCGAGTGGCGCGCAGCGGGCTGCTCGATGTGCCTGGGCATGAATCCCGACACGCTGTCGGTGGGCGAGCGTTGCGCCTCGACGTCCAATCGGAACTTCGAGGGCCGCCAGGGCAAGGGCGGGCGCACCCACCTGGTCTCGCCGCAGGTCGCCGCCTCGACCGCGGTGCTCGGCCACCTGGCCGCTCCCACCGACCTGCCCACTCCCGTCGCGGTCTGACCCGCCGACCTACGAAGGCCCACTATGGACGCGTTCACGACCCACACCGGCGTCGCGGTGCCGCTGCGCCGCAGCAACGTCGACACCGACCAGATCATCCCGGCGGAGTACCTCAAGCGGGTGAGCCGTAGCGGCTTCGAGGACGGGTTGTTCGCCGCCTGGCGCAAGGTCCCCGGCTTCGTGCTCAACCAGCCGGCATACGCAGGCGCGAGCGTGCTCGTCGCCGGGCCGGACTTCGGGACCGGTTCGTCACGCGAGCACGCCGTCTGGGCCTTGCAGAACTACGGCTTCCGAGCCGTCGTCGCGCCTCGGTTCGGTGACATCTTCCGCGGCAACGCCGGCAAGTCCGGGCTGCTGGCCGCCCAGGTCGAGGAGAAGGTCGTACAGGCGCTGTGGGATCTCATCGAGAGCGACCCCGGTACGGAGGTGAGCGTGGATCTCCTCGAGCGCACCGTGGCGGCCGGCACGGGGGTCGAGGCCGTCCGCGACTCCTTCGACATCGATGACTACACCCGGTGGCGCCTGCTCCATGGGCTCGACGACGTCGCGATCACCCTCGGCCACGCCGACGACATCACGGCGTACGAGTCGAAACGTTCTGCGTGGAAGCCGGTGACGCTGCCGGCCCGAACCGCGGACTGACGCCCACGGCCAGGTCGGCCGGGTCGGCGTTGCCGCCGCAGACCACGACGGCGACGCGTTCGCCTGGCGCCGGCCGGTAGGCGCCGCTGATGAGTGCTGCCAGCGCGGTGGCCCCGCCGGGTTCGGCCGCGACCCGCAGCCGCTGCCACAGCAGCAGGCGTGCAGTGCCGATGGCATCCGCGGTCACCAGCACCGAGCGCACGTCGGCAGCGATAGCCGCGGCGAGGCCCAGACGGCCGATACGGCCCGCACCCAGGGCGTCCGAGGCCAGCCCGCCAACCTCGACGTCGACCGGACCTCCGGCCTCCAGTGCGGCGTGCAACGTCGGGCAGCCCACCGGTTCGACCGCCACCACCCGTGCCCTGCGCGACCACCAGGTGGCGATGCCGCCGATCAACCCGCCACCACCGACAGCCACCAGCACCGTGTCGAGGTCCGGGCACTGCTGCTCCAGTTCGCGGCCGACCGTGCCCTGGCCGGCCATCACCTCGGGCTGGTCGTAGGCGTGCACGATGAGCGCTCCCACCTGCTCGGCCCGCCTGCTGCTGGCGGCCAGGGCGTGGGCATACGTGCTGCCGACGAGCTCGACCTGCGCGTCGAGGGCGCGGATGCCGTCCACCTTGACCTGTGGCGCCGTGGCGGGGACGAAGATCTCCGCCCGAGCTCGCAGCGCCCGCGCGACGTGCGCCACGGCGAGTCCGTGGTTGCCGCCGGACGCCGCCACCACGACCTCGGGCCTTCCTGCCTCCAGAACCCGGTTGAAGGCCCCGCGCGGCTTGAAGGAGCCCGTGTGCTGGAGCAGCTCGAGCTTCAGCAACAGGGACCCGGTCAGACCGAACGCGGAGCCCTCCACCTCGACGACGGGTGTCGTGCGGACGTGCGGGTCGATGCGTTGCGCGGCGGTCTGGATCGCGTCGCGGGTGGGGGAGATGTGGTCGGTCACCGGGCCAGGGTACGAACACGCGCAGTGACTGTGCGCAAAGCGATCACGACGAGTGGAGGCCGTGGGTGATCCGCGCACACTGGACGCAGTCAGGACGCGAAGATGGCCAGCCGGGTGATGGTGGTCCGGTCGTCGGCGACGTCGATGTGCAGGCGCTGCCCGGGACGCAGATGGCGAAGCCCGGATGCCGCGAAGGCGTGGCCGTCGAACGCCAGGCGTACGCCGTCGTCGAGCAGCACCGTGCCCGCTCCGGTGCCGTGCTCGAAGGACGCCACGGTCGCCTGCATGAACCGAACCTAACCCAGTCCATCGCTCACGCGGTGAGGTCCTGCCGGGAGGGAAACCGCATCCGCTCGAGCACCTCGTGCGTGTGCCGGCCGACGCCGAGGGCCACGGCCTCGCGC